>NZ_JANSIO010000377.1:14845-15036 GCF_047462195.1 Synechococcus sp. R3-13
AGAGCGCCTTGCCAATCCCGTGGTAGCTTGTGGTTGCATTCGGGACAGACAAACACCTTCGCACCCCCTAACTGGGTGTGGATATGCCCACACCTCGTACAGGTCTTGCTGGTGTACGCCTCTGACACATCCACCACCACGTTCTTCTTCCTGGCTTGGAACTTCAGGAACTGCTTGAACCGATAGTGCGC
>NZ_JANSIO010000378.1:0-1574 GCF_047462195.1 Synechococcus sp. R3-13
CATAGTTGAACAGTGATGTTCAGCAGTGTTCATCGTAAATGTATCAGACCCATTCCACTATGGCAGAGGAGAAGCCAAAAACCCACTCTCCGGCTTTTGCCAGGCATGCTCGCTATAGTGGAAGCCGAGTTGCGGGATAGATTCTGTGTTGCAGGCTTCTCCTTTCTTCCAGGCCGGGCGGATGGGCGCCTATCCCCTGGGCCAAGGTCGCTATCGTTTTTCCGTATGGGCGCCTCTGCTTGAACGGGTGGAGCTGAAGCTGCTCACCCCTGTTGAGGGATGCCTTCCCCTGGCCCGAGATGACCAGGGCTATTGGCAGGCAGAGGTGGACGGGATCCCGCCTGGGCCGGTGGACTATCTCTACCGTCTGCACACCCAGGCAGGGGTAGTGGAGCGACCAGACCCGGCCTCCCGCTGTCAACCGCATGGCGTTCATGGCCCCTCGCGGGTGGTGGATCCCCACTTCGACTGGCAGGATCAGGGGTGGAAGGGGATCCCCCTGTCTCAGTGGATCCTCTACGAGCTGCATGTAGGCACCTTTACCCTCGAGGGCACCTTTGCTGCTCTGATCCCTCGCCTGCCGGAATTGGTGGAGTTGGGGGTAAACGTGCTGGAGCTGATGCCGGTGGCCCAGTTTCCAGGAGAGCGCAACTGGGGCTACGACGGCGTCTACCCCTACGCGGTGCAGACCAGCTATGGAGGAGCGGCAGGCTTCAAAGCCCTAGTCAATGCCTGCCACCAACTGGGTTTGGCCGTCATCTTGGATGTGGTCTACAACCACCTGGGGCCGGAGGGGAACTACCTGCGGGATTTTGGCCCCTACTTCACCACCAAGTACCACACCCCTTGGGGGGATGCCCTCAACTTCGACGACCGCTATTCTGACGGCGTGCGAGAGTTTTTCCTACAAAACGCCGAGTACTGGCTGGAGGAGTTTCATCTCGATGGGCTGCGGCTGGACGCGGTGCATGCCATCTACGACTTCAGCGCCTACCCCTTCTTGCAGGAATTGGCAGAGCAGGTGGATGCCCTAGAAGCTCGCACTGGCCGGCCCAGGGTTCTCATTGCCGAAAGCGACCTCAACGATGTCCGCCTCATCACCCCCCGAGAGCAAGGGGGCTACGGGCTAGATGCCCAGTGGTGCGATGACTTCCACCACTCACTTCACACCCTGCTTACCGGGGAAAAGACAGGCTACTACCAGGACTTTGGCGAATTGGAGCACCTGGCCAAGGCTTACCGGGAGAGCTACGTTTATTCTGGCCAGTACTCCTGCTACCGCGCCAGGCGTCACGGCAACTCCGCTGTTGGGCGACCGGGATCCCAATTTGTTGTCTGCATTCAAAACCACGACCAGGTGGGCAACCGCAGGCTGGGAGAGCGCCTCAGCCAGCTCACCTCTTTCGAGGGCCTCAAATTGGCTGCCGCTGCCCTGCTGTTGGCCCCCATGCTGCCGCTGCTATTTATGGGGGAAGAGTATGGGGAAGTGGCGCCATTTCTGTATTTTGTCAGCCACGGGGATCCCGATTTGGTGGAAGCGGTACGACAGGGACGCCGCCGCGAGTTCAGCGCCT
>NZ_JANSIO010000379.1:0-545 GCF_047462195.1 Synechococcus sp. R3-13
CATCGTCCAAAATGCCCCAAAACCGGTTCAGATCTGGGTTGGGCCGGCGAAAGTCGAACAGCATTCGCTCCGTTTGCCCACTGCTGCGCAATTGCTCCAGATAAGCCTTGGCTGTTGGCGGATCCTCCAAACCCAGGATCACCGTTGCCGTCGCCCAATCTGGTGTCTGGCTCACCTCCACGCCCTGCTGCCGCAGCGCCTCCGCCAACCCGTCAGGCAAACCTTCCCCCACTACCCCCACCTGGATAGGAGCCGACTCGGCAAGAGAAGGTAGCACACAATCATCCTCCACGGCCTGGAACCCATTCTGAACCCAACGCCACACCTCCGCCAAAGGCAGGGCCTCATAGTAGGTGAGTGTGTTCCAGAACCGCCCCAGATCCCAAGGCATGAGTCTACCTCGTCTCTTCAGCTAGAAGCCGCAGGAGCCCGGCCTTCTGCCCGCAGGTCGAGGGCCGGGAAGAATCCGAGGAAAATACAATAATCAATATCAATACAATAATAATAACAAGGCCATGACCCAAGTCCTGACCGTTTCCTGCAAG
>NZ_JANSIO010000380.1:0-124 GCF_047462195.1 Synechococcus sp. R3-13
CACCCCCAATCGACCGTTACCAGTGCCTTAAAAAAAACCGTTTCTGGTGCCCGCAGTATTATTATAGCATTCCTCCCAACACTGACTTTATAGGTACAGTGCGGGGCTCCTGCAATTTCTAGCT
>NZ_JANSIO010000380.1:134-5214 GCF_047462195.1 Synechococcus sp. R3-13
ACCAAACGCCGAGAGACGGTCGCCATGCCCCAGTCCTTTACTGCCCACCTTTGGCAAGCCATTCAGCCCATCTACAAGCAAATCCTCGATCACCCCTTCAACCGAGAGTTGGCAGCGGGCAGCCTATCGCGGCAGCGGTTCCAGTTTTATTTGCAGCAAGATGCTCTTTATCTCACGGATTTTGCCCGCGCTCTGGCCTTGATCGGAGCTCGTTCCGAAGGGGCTGAGCAGGTGGTGAGTTTCTTGAACTTTGCCCTAGGGGCCATTGTGGCCGAACGCAGCCTCCATGAAAGCTATTTTCGCCTCTACGACATTCAACCCGAAACGGCCTATGCTCCTGCTTGTTTTACCTATACCCGTTTTTTATTGGCTGCGGCGGCTGTGGATCCCTATGAGGTGGCCATTGCCGCTGTGCTGCCCTGCTTTTGGATCTACCGAGAGGTGGGATCCACCATCTATCGCACCGCGCAGCCTGATAATCCCTACCAACAGTGGATCGACACCTACGCCGGGGAAGAATTTGCCCAAGTGGTGCAGCAGGCTTTGGACATCACCGACTCCGTCGCTCAGCAGGCTACAGAACCGCTGCGGGAAAAGATGAGGGCAGCTTTTGTCACTGCCTCCCGGTTGGAATGGCTGTTTTGGGACAGTGCCTATCGCCTCGAATCTTGGCAACCCGCCTAATCCTCAGCCGGTCGGGCTGGCTTACCAGACAGCAACTGCTGGGCTTGCGCGAAAACGGCATCCAACATCGGCTCCGTCAGCAGCCGTGTGGCCGTGTTGCGCCGGCTGGGATGGTAAGACGCCAGCAAATAGCGACCCTCTGCCAGGGGAATAACGCAGTTGTGGCCAAAGCGGGGACGGGGCCTGAGAGGTGGCAAGAGCGTCAGAGCGTGTTGGAAGGCAAAATGCCCCAACGTCAGGATCACTCGCACCTGGGTTAGCAGCTCCAGCTCTTGTTTCAGGTAGCTCAGGCAGGCCTTGGCTTCTGTGACGGTGGGGCGATTGTCTGGGGGAGCGCAGCGCACCACTGCCGAGATGTAGCAATCCTGCAATTGCAGGCCATCCTCTCGGTGGGTAGAGGTGGGCTGATTGGCAAACCCGGCTCGGTACAGGGCGCGAAACAGCCAGTCCCCGCTGGGATCCCCGGCAAACACCCGCCCGGTGCGGTTGCCCCCATGAGCTGCCGGTGCCAACCCGATCACCCACAGCCGCGCCTGCGTATCCCCGAACCCTGGCACCGGTCGGCCCCAGTAGAGCTGGTCGCGAAAACGGGCCACCTTCTGAAGGGCGACTGCCTCTCGCCAGGCCACCAAGCGGGGGCAGCGGCAGCAACTGACGATTTCAGCTTGCAAAGTGGCCCAATCCTGGAGACCCAGCGCCTCACTCCTCCTCGTCGTCATCCTCCTCTAGCTCGTCGAAGGCAGGGGTGGAATCGTCGATCAATTGATCATCTTCCAAGATCAAACGAGGCGGCAGCTCCGGCAACACCGCAGGCTCTTCCTCCTCTTCGTCAGGCTCCGGCTCGGCGGCAATCTCCTCGTAGGTGGTGAAGCCCGTGCCTGCCGGGATCAAGCGCCCGATGATTACGTTTTCCTTCAAGCCGCGCAGCCAGTCGGATTTGCCCTCAATGGCCGCCTCAGTCAGCACGCGGGTGGTTTCCTGGAAGCTGGCCGCTGAGATGAAGCTGTCGGTATTCAAGCTGGCCTTGGTGATCCCCAGCAGGACGGGCGTGTATTTGGCCGGCGCTCCTCCAGTAATGGCCATGGTGGCATTGATCTGCTGGATTTCCCGCAACTCCACCAGCTCCCCCGGCAACAGGATGGTGTCGCCACCATCATCCACCCGCACCTTGGAGGTCATCTGGCGCACCACGATCTCAATGTGTTTGTCAGAGATCTCCACCCCCTGGGAGCGGTAGACGTTCTGCACTTCGTTGACAAAGAAGCGCTGCACCTCCCGCAGAGCCAACCGTGCGGCTTGGTCATCTCCCAAGGTTTGGCGATGGTACTCGTAGTAGATCTCCAAGAGGTCGTGGGGGTTGGCAGGGCCATCGGTTAGGGGATCCCCCACCCCCACCGGCTGTCCATCTACCACGATTAAGCTCTGCCCCGGCAGCCCAGGATAGTCTCTAACGGTGCCATCGGCTTCGATGACCTTCAAATCCGGCTCCTCTCCCCGCCAGCTCAGTTGAACGGTGCCGGGCCGCTTGGCCAGAACACACATTTCCTTGGGCTTGCGGGCCTCCAGCAGCTCCTCAATCCGCGGCAGACCCTGGATGATGTCCCCCGTCTTGGCCCGCTCAAACACCAGGAGGGCCAGGGAATCCCCCCGCTGCACCAGATCGCCATCTCGTACCTGCAGGATGGCACCCGCAGAAACCAAGTAGGGCCGCGCCATCCGCAACAGGACTTGGCCGTCCGTTATCTGCATCACCTGTCCCGACTGTGGAGAAGGGATCCCAGGCGCCAGCTCATCTCCGGCCCGCACCAGCGCCCCTACCGCCACGCTGGCTGAACCTGTCAGGGGCACCTGCACCAGATCGTCGTCGGTAATCACCAGCACCCGCCGTACCACCTCCGCTCCCTCGCGGATCCCTTGGACGATCCCAGCCTTTTTGGCTTGGATTTCGGTGCGGGCAATAACACCTCCCCTGGAGATGGAGTCTCCTTCGCTCACCAACAGCCGCGTGTGGGTACTCCCCTGCGTCAGATCCGCTTCCACGTCGCGGCGCAGCAACAGGGTTTCCAGAATCACCAGTTGCAGGCGGCGAATGTCGGGATCCTTCTCGTCTTGGATTAGCTCGATATCGGCCTTCAGTTGTGGGGCGTCGGTATCGATTTCCAGCACCAGTTGGGTGCGTAGGAGTTCTACAGGGCCTACTGACTTCACCCGCTCCCCATCTTTGAAGGGAACGCGCTGCACCGCCCGCAGGCGAATGGAGCGGCCAGACTCGCTGGTGGACTCTTGAGTGGGCACCAAGGGCCGGTCGGGGATCTCGTACTCCTGCACCGGACGCAGCAGCAAGCCTGGGCCTTCGGGAGTTTCCACCTGTTCCAAGTAGACCAGTTGGTCGGGAACAATGCTGCTGAGCACCTGTTGCCCGGGCTGGATCAGGGTGCCACTTTTCACTTCCAAGTCGGCGGGGTTGTCCACCAGATGCAGGGATCCCGGCTTGATGACAATCTCCCGCAGGATGTCGTTCTTCTGGATGACTTCGACAACACCGGCATTCTGGCAAAAGATGTCTTTCACCACCTCAGTGCCTGCTTCCACATACTGGCCATCGTCCACGTTCAGCAGGGAGATGTCCTTGTTCACCTCGTGGGTCTCTTCTGGGATCCACAGCAGGGTGCCGCCCTGGATGACTTCGTAACCTTGCTTGGCCTTGCCGCGCCGTGCCACCTCAATGCCGGCGAACTTCACCAAGCCTCCCGTCTGACTGCGGAAGTGGTTGTCGATCAGCTCCGCCACCACCTCATCGTTGCCCACTTTGGTGCCCGGAGTAGCCTTGAGAACAAAGGTCTGCCCACTGGAAGTGTCCAGCAAAAACTGTTCCCGCCCCTGGTGGGATTCCACCCGTACCCGTGCTTCCCGCAACACCACCGAAGCGTTGATGATCTCCACCTCGCGCCCACTTCTGGTGTCGCTGCGCTCCGGTAGCCGCACAATGCCGCCATGCTCCGTCACCAGCGAGGTTTCGGCGATTACATCCCCCGCTTGCACCCGATCCCCGTTTTTCACCACCGGCTCGGCCCCTGGGGGCAGGTTGTACACCTGTCCAGACATCACCCAGATCAATCCCTGCCGCTGGGCAGTGTAGGTGGTGTTACCCTGGCGGTCGGTCTTCTCTTCAATGGGCAGATCGGCAAAGCGAATTTCTCCGGCTAGGTCGGCCACCACCTCTTTCTGGGCTTTCTCGGTGCTCTTACGGCTGGCCTTGGCCAGGGACACCTCTGCAATCAACTGATCCCGCTGCACCTGGGCTCCGTCCCGCACCAGCAGGGTGGATCCCTGGGTCATGTCGAAGGACTCCCGTTGACCGTCTGGGCCTTCCAAGATGATTTGGTTGTTCACTTCCACCTGCAGGGCATCGTCGCCGTGGCGGGTACGGAAGGGGCGGGTGCGCAGATTTTTCGGGAACCGCACCACACCCGCAAAGGGGGCGCGAATTTGGCGGGCCACCTCCCCTGTAAACACGCCTCCCGTGTGGAAGGTGCGCATGGTCAACTGGGTGCCCGGCTCCCCAATCGATTGGGCGGCGATGATCCCGACTGCTTCCCCCAGATCCACCAGGCGGGAGTGGGCCAAGCTCCAGCCGTAGCACATCCGGCACACGGAGCGGTTGGCTTCACAGGTGAGGGGAGAACGCACCATCACCTGGCGGATGCCAGCCTCTGCAATGGTTCTAGCCAAGTCGTGATCCACTTCTTGGTTGCGGCGGGCGAGGATCTCCTGGGTTTGTGGATGCACCACGTCGCGCGCCAACACTCGGCCCACCAAGCGCTCCTCCAGAGACACCACCACCTTGTCCCCGTCCATCAGGTATTCCAGAAGGATGCCCTGCTCAGTGCCGCAGTCAGATTCCCGCACGATCACATCCTGAGACACATCCACCAAGCGGCGGGTGAGGTAGCCAGAGTCGGCGGTGCGCAGGGCCGTATCCACCAAGCCCTTGCGGGCCCCATAGGAAGAGATGATGTACTCGGTAACGGTCAGGCCCTCGCGGAAATTGGTTTTGATGGGCAAATCGATGATCTCGCCCTGTGGGTTGGCCATCAGGCCGCGCATGCCCACCAACTGCCGTACCTGGGAGACATTCCCCCTCGCCCCCGAGTTGGCCATCATGTAGACGGAGTTAAGGGGATCGTTCTGGCGGAAGTTGCTGAGCATCTCCTCCTTGATCTGGTCGTTGATCTGGTTCCAGGTGTCGATCACCTTTTGGTAGCGCTCCACCTCTGTGATTTCCCCGCGGGTGTAGCGCTCGGTGGCCGCCTCGATCTCGGCTTCCGCTTGCGCCAACAACTGCCGCTTGCTGGGGGGAACGCGCAGATCTTCGACGCTGATGGAGACGGCTGCC
>NZ_JANSIO010000381.1:0-3450 GCF_047462195.1 Synechococcus sp. R3-13
GTTGAGCTTATCATTGACTAGAGTCATGCTCCCCCGCTGACTTCTCTCTACGCCAATTATTCTTCCGTGAAATCGGCTTCCATCACCCCTGAAGCAGAGCTGGGATCAGGGCTGGCAGCTGCAGTGGGTGCCGGAGCCGGTCGCGCCGCCTGGGGCACTTGCACAATTTGGGGAGTAAAGATGAATAGGTTGTACACCGTGTTGCGGCGGATGTTGTCCATCATCTCCAGGAACAGCTCGTAGCCCTCGTTCTTGTACTCGATCAGGGGATCCTTCTGACCGTAGCCTCGCAGGCCCACAGCTTCCCGCAGCGCCTCCATCTGCTGCAGGTGTTCCCGCCAGAGGGTGTCCACCTGTTGCAACAGGAAAAAGCGCTCTGCCTTGCGCATCAGGCCAGGCTCAAAGGTATCCAAGAAGGCCTCTTTGGCCTCGTAGGCCATCTCCGCCTGTTTGATCAGGTAGTCGAGGATTTCCTGATAGGAGAGATCCCGTAAGTCCTCAACCTTGAGGTTGTCTTTGAGCAGGGGAACGAACTCCTGCATCTTGGCCGTCAGCTTGTCGATTTCCCACTCTTCCGGGGGCAGCTCCGGGTTGACATGAGCCCGCACAATCTCGCCGACGGTTTTGCGCACATAGTCAAGGATCTTGGTCTTGAGGTTCTCCCCTTCCAGAATGCGCCGCCGCTCCGAGTAGATGGCCCGCCGCTGGTTGTTCATCACCTCGTCATACTCGAACACCTGCTTGCGCATGTCGAAGTAGTACACTTCCACTTTTCTCTGCGCATTCTCCAGGCTGCTGCTGAGCAGCGGGTGCTCAATGGGCATGTCCTCTTCCACCCGGAACATGTCCATGAGCTTGGCTACCCGCTCGCCACCGAAAATCTTGAGCAGGTTGTCTTCCAAGCTGAGGAAAAACCGCGAGGAGCCGGGATCCCCTTGTCGCCCGGCGCGGCCCCGCAGCTGGTTGTCGATACGGCGGGATTCATGGCGCTCCGTACCGATCACATGCAGGCCCCCCAGCCTCACCACCTCTTCGTGCTCGGCCTCAGTAATTTTTTCGTACTCGGCTTTGATGCTGTTGTAAACCTCCCGCAGTTGCAAAATTAGCGGATCCTGCACCGGCGCTTTCTCGGAAGCTACTGCGATGAGATCCTCCACCACCAGCTCTGGCAGACGGTTCAGCCCATACTTGGTCACCGCTGCCGCCACCACTTCGTCCAAGGCTTGGCTGGTGCGGGCCGACAGCTCACAGGGGTAAAAATTGGGGGAGACCACCGTCCAGGATTTTTTCGGCTTGGGTGCTGTCCCACCAAATCCCTGGCCACCCCCCCGTCCCACCATCTGAACGGATCCCAAGGGGTTGTCGGCGTCCAATTGAGCCAGCTTGGGCATCAGCCGTTCCCGCAGCTTGAGGCGGGCCATGTACTCCGCATTGCCTCCCAAGATGATGTCCGTGCCTCGACCGGCCATGTTGGTAGCAATGGTTACAGCGCCTTTTCGCCCCGCCTGGGCAATGATCTCCGCCTCCCGCTCCACGTTTTCTGGCTTGGCGTTGAGGAGGTTGTGAGGGATCCCCATTTCCTTGAGCATGGCCGAGAGGCGTTCGGATTTTTCCACGCTGGTGGTGCCCACAAGGACGGGGCGCCCCTGGGCGTGCATGTGGGCAATTTCCTCGGCAACCGCTTGCCACTTGCCCCTTTCGGTCTTGTACACCAAGTCGGGGGCATCTTTGCGGCGGATGGGTCGGTTGGTGGGGATCACCGTAACTTCCAGGTTGTAGGTTTTGCCGAACTCGGCCTCCTCGGTGCGGGCCGTGCCCGTCATGCCGGAAAGCTTGGGATAGAGCAGAAAAAGGTTTTGGTAGGTGATGGTGGCCAGGGTTTGGCTCTCGCTTTGAATCGGCACCCCCTCTTTGGCCTCCACCGCCTGGTGCAGCCCATCAGACCAGCGGCGGCCGGGGAGCACCCGCCCGGTGAACTCGTCCACGATCACCACCTCTTGATTGCGGACGATGTAGTGGACATCCTTGATGAAGAGCTCTTTGGCCTTCACCGCGTTAAAGACAAAGTGGGCCCAGGGATCCTTGGGATCAAACAGGTCAGAGACCCCCAGCAACCGCTCGGCGGCTTCAAACCCCTCGTCGGTAAGGATGACGTTGCGGGCTTTTTCATCCACCTCATAGTGTTCATCTCGGATCAGCTCCCGCGCCACCTGGGCTGCCCGCAGGTATTTTTCGGAGGGGCGAGCCACCTGACCGGAGATGATCAGGGGAGTGCGGGCCTCGTCGATAAGGATTGAGTCCACCTCGTCGATGATGCAGTAGTTAAAGGGCCGTTGCATCACCTCTTTGATATCGGTGGCCATGTTGTCCCGCAGGTAGTCGAAGCCCAGCTCGCTGTTGGTGCAGTAGGTAATGTCGCAGTTGTAGCTGCGGCGCTTTTCTTCGGGTGACATGCCCTCTTGCACTAGACCGACCGTCAGGCCCAAGAAACGGTGCACCTGCCCCATCCACTCCGAGTCGCGCCGCGCCAAGTAGCCGTTGACGGTAACAATGTGAACCCCTTTCCCGGTGAGACCGTTGAGATAGGCGGGCAGGGTGGCGACCAGGGTTTTCCCTTCACCGGTTTTCATTTCGGCAATCTGGCCTTCGTGCAGCACCATGCCGCCGATGAGCTGTACGTCGTAATGGCGCAAGTTCAAGACCCGCTTGGCAGCCTCCCGCACCACGGCAAATGCCTCCGGCAAGAGATCATCCAGAGATTCTCCTCTGTCTAAGCGCTGGCGAAACTCCGTGGTCTTGGCCTTGAGCTCCGCATCCGAAAGAGAGGCGATCTCGATCTCCAGCGAGTTGATCAGCTTGACGACAGGACGGTACTGCCGCATCTTCCGATCGTTGGGATCCCCAAGGAGCTTTTGTAGGGTTTGGAGCATGGGCAAGCCTAGGCCAATGAAGAACATTGATTAATGATGCGATCTTACCATTTTGACTTGGCCGGCCAGGGAGAGGTGGGCCCAGATGAGCTGAGAGGAGAACACCAAAGCCAACCAAAGCCATCAGAATGGATGAGGAGAGCCGGCAGTTACTTGCAGTCCGCGGCAAGAAAATGTCACTCTAGGGAGGCGAAGGGATCCCGACCAAACCGTACTCTGCCGAGGCTCATGAATTTTTTGGGTGTTGGACTGCCGGAAATGTTGGTCATCTTTGCGGTGGCTCTCTTGGTTTTTGGGCCCCGCAAACTGCCGGAGATTGGTCGCACGCTGGCCAAAACCCTGCGCAGCCTGCAGGATGCTTCCAGAGAGTTCGAGGCGCAACTGAACAAAGAGGCCCAAGAGCTGGAAAAAGCCACCCGCGGGACAACGGCTGCTGCCACTCCCAAGGCTTCCCGAACAGCAGCCGCGGCTGAGCCCAAAGCCGAGTCGGTCGCCACAGCCGATACACCCACCTCAGAGA
>NZ_JANSIO010000382.1:0-143 GCF_047462195.1 Synechococcus sp. R3-13
CAGCAGGAACGCGACCGTTTGCGGGAGGAAATTCTGCGCGAACATGGCTTTGCCATTCTGCGCTTTACCAATGACCAGATACTCGACCGCACAGAACAAGTCCTCCAAGAAATTGCTGCCTATGTCACTGCCCATTCCTACGA
>NZ_JANSIO010000382.1:153-22543 GCF_047462195.1 Synechococcus sp. R3-13
CCTGCGCGAACATGGCTTTGCCATGCTGCGCTTTACCAATGAGCAGATATTCAACCACACAGAACAAGTCCTCCAAGAGATTGCTGCCTATGTCACTGCCCATTCCTACGAGCATCCTTCTCCCCTCTCCCAAAGCCTTGGGAGAGGGGCCGGGGGTGAGGGCTACCTCCCCCTCTACGAAGCCAAAATGATCTGGCACTATGACCACCGCTACGGCACCTATGAGGGCGTGCGCGACCGCTCCAGCACCCAACTGCCCACGCCTGATGAGCACCAGCACGCCGACCCGCACTTTGTTGTCCAGCCCTGGTACTGGGTATCTGCGGAAGAAGTCAAAGCCCGCCTGGGCGCGTGGCAACGCGGCTGGCTGCTCGGCTTCCGCAATGTAACCAACGCCACCAACGAACGCAGCGCTGTTTTTGGATTGCTGCCAAAGGCGGGGGTAGGTAATAGCCTGCCCGTGTTGCTTCCATCGAACATATCTGCACCTTTCGTCGCAGGTTTGGTTGCGAATTTCTCAACATTGCCATTTGACTGGGTCGTTCGTCAAAAACTGGCAGGCGTTAACATGAACTTCTTTTACGTCGAGCAACTCCCCGTCCTGCCGCCCGAAGCCTACACCCCCGAAGATTTGCGCTTCATCGTCCCGCGCGTGCTGGAGCTGGTCTACACCTCCTGGGACATGAAACCCTTCGCCGACGACGTATGGCGAGAGGCAGACGAAGGATTGCGGGCTGTGATTAGACCTCACCCCCCGACCCCCTCGCCCGCAGCACTGGGTGAGGGCTTCCCCTTCCCGCCGTTCACCTGGAACGAGGAACGCCGCGCCATCCTCCGCGCTGAACTGGATGCGTACTACGCCCGGCTCTACGGCCTCACCCGCAAGCAACTGCGCTACATCCTCGACCCGGCAGACCTCACCGAACGCGAACTGGAAGACATACTCGACCCGCGGGAAGAGGTGGCAGACCCGCTCGACCCGGCTGGCTACGCTACCCGCGCCGCTAGCACCTTCCCCGGCGAAACCTTTCGCGTGCTGAAGGAGAAGGAGATACGTCAATACGGCGAATACCGCACGCGGCGGCTGGTGCTAGAGGCATGGGAGAAGCTGGCGCAACACTAATTTCATTATGCGTAAACAGGGGAGCTTCCCATGCGGACTAACGTTGTCTTGGATGACGAGCTGATCGAGTTGATCGAGCGGGCTCGCCAGCTAACCGGCCTCAAGACCAAGCGCGAGATAATTCACGAAGCGCTGCGCACCCTCATTCGGCTCTACGAGCAAGCCGAGATCCGCAACTTACGCGGCAAGTTGAAATGGGAGGGAGATCTGCACGAGCAACGCCTCTCCTCTCCCTAAGATCTCCCAGCCCAAGCCTCAGGGCGATCCTCTTGCAGTCGCTAGAACACCTGCTAGGCTTAACCTAGCCAAAATGGCTTTGGAGAGCCCCGATGGCCACCATTTTTGACCTGCACGAGAGGGTTCTAAAGGACTACGCCAATTTCGTCCGCTCCTTTTTTCTCATTGCCGACCCACGGGCACAGGCGTTTGTAGACCAAGCTCTGGAAGAAGGGATCCACCTCTGGCCAGAACCCCTCCTCCAGCTCAGCCCTAGTTATGTATCTGGTCCAACCGTTGACGAGTTGGCCGAGGCGGGGCGCATTGCCCAAGAAACAGCCCGCATTTTCCGCTTTGAGGATGGCAGACCCTTCCGCCTCTACCGCCACCAGGAGGAAGCTGTTGCCAAGGCCCTAGCAGGCAAGAGTTTTGTCGTTACCAGCGGCACCGGCTCTGGCAAAAGCCTTTGCTACTTCTTGCCCATCATTGACAACTGGATTCGCCAGGGGGGATCCCTGGGCCAGGTGACGGCCCTGGTGGTCTATCCCATGAACGCCCTGGTTAACTCCCAATACCAGTCTTTACAAACTCTGCGCGAGCGCTACGAGCGCGCCTACCATCGCCCTTTTCCGCTGCGCTTTGCCAAGTACACCGGGGAAACTGCAGAAAGCGACCGGGAAGATCTGCGCCGGGATCCGCCCCAAATTCTGCTTACTAACTACGTGATGGCGGAGCTGCTTTTGGTGCGCCCCGAAGATCAGCGCTTTTTAAGTTCCAACGGGCTGCGCTTTCTGGTCTTTGACGAGCTGCACACCTACCGGGGTCGGCAAGGGGCGGATGTGGCCATGCTGGTTCGCCGCCTAAAAGGACGCTGTGGGGCCAAGAACTTGGTGCATATTGGCACCAGCGCCACCATGATCTCCCGACCAGAAGCCGACGCCCAGGAGCGCCGCCAGACTGTAGCCGCCTTTGCCAGCCGCTTTTTCGGCCATCCCTTTGGGTCGGAGCACGTCATTGAGGAAACCCTGGCCCCCCTCACCGAGGGCGGCCCACCCACGGTGGCAGAGCTGAAGAGCGCCCTGGACTTGCCTTGGCCTACAAACCAGGCCGATCTGCGCCGCCACCCCTTGATGCGCTGGTTGGAGTACGAGCTGGGCCTAGAGTTAAGTCCCGACGGCATCAAGCGCCGCGTGCCCAGGGAGCTCTCCGAGGTGGCCGCCCAACTGGCCCAACTGACCGGCACCGCTAGCGAAAACTGTGCGGCAACGCTGCGCCAGTTCCTTGCCCACGCCAGCAGCCTCAAAGACGACCGCAGCCGAGGAGTGGCCTTCAAGCTGCACCAGTTTATCTCCCAGGGCCGCACCCTCTACGCCACCCTGGAGAGTCGGGAAAAGCGGCAATTTTCCCTAGAAGGGCAGATGCAGGCGGGGGAGGGCAAGCTCTTTTTCCCCGTCAAGTTCTGCCGCCAGTGTGGGCAGGACTACTACCACGTCCTCAAGTCCAGGGATCAGTTCCTGCCCTATCCCGTGGGAGAAGAGGTAGAGCAGGACGAAGACCAGCAAGCCGGTTACCTGAGCTTGGATCCTCTTGACAACGAGTGGTCGCTGGAGCAGATCCCCGAAGACTGGTACACCCCTGAGGGCAGACTCTGGCCCAACTGGGGAAAGCGCGTCCCCCAAGCGGTCTGGGTGCGCCCGGATGGCTCCTTTTCCGAGTACCCCCAGGCGGAGGCGCAGAAGATGTGGTGGCAGCCCCACCCCTTTTCCCTGTGCCTGGCCTGCGGCGAGTACTACAGTGGCCGCGAGCGGGAGTTTGTCAAGCTGGCTTCCCTCTCTAGCGAAGGCCGCTCCAGCGCCACCACCATCCTTGCCACCTCCCTGCTGCGCCATGCCGAGCAAACCCAGGCCGCTTGCAGCAAGCTGCTGACTTTTACCGACAACCGCCAGGATGCCTCCCTGCAGGCCGGCCACTTCAACGATTTTGTGCATGTGGCCCTTCTGCGGGCCTCGCTCTATGCTGCCCTCCTCAAGAAAAAAGAGCTGGGCTTTGACGAGGTGGCCCAGGAAGTGGTGCGGGCTTCTGGCCTGGAGCTTGCCGACATTGCCCAAAACCCGGCTTTGGACCCTGCCTCGCCCAGTGCCGAGGAAGTGTGGCAGACCTTTAGCGAGCTAACCGAGTACCGGCTCTATGAAGATCTGCGGCGCGGCTGGCGGGTTACCCACCCCAACTTGGAACAGGTGGGCCTGCTGAAAATCGAGTACCGCGGCCTCGGGGAGCTCTGCCAAAATTCAGCCCTGGCTTCCCTTCACCCCTGGTTTGCCCAAGCCAGCCCTGAGGAGCAAGAGCAACTGCTGCGGGCTCTGTTGGATCGGTTTCGGCGCCAATTGGCCATCGATGTGCCCGTGCTCAAGGCAGAGCCCCAGAGAAGGCTGCGCCGGCGCGCCCAGCAATATCTCAATGAGTTTTGGGGCCTGGAAGAGCATGAGGAGTTGCGGACGGCTCGCTGCTTTGGCCAGAACCCTTCCCGGGAAAACGGGCAAATGCTCAGCCTGGGCCGCCGCAGCACCATTGGTCGCTTCCTCTGCAGGCGCCTTGATCTGAACCAAGAAGCCTACGACAGGTTTTTGGAGTCCCTGCTGTCTCTCCTGGTCAGCCAGGGCCTGCTACGGCGCCACGTGGAAAATGGCCAGGTAGCCTACCAGCTAGACGCCGGCTGTCTGCGCTGGTGTCTGGGGGATGGCCTGCCGCCGCCGGATCCTCTGTATTCCCGCAGCGCCCAGCAGGAGGGCTACACCTCTGTCCGCCGTCCCATCAACCCCTTCTTTCAGGAGCTCTACCGAGCCGGGGCAGCAGGGCTAGGATCCCTGGAGGCTAGGGAGCACACGGCTCAGGTGGTTCGGCCAGGAGAGCGGGAGCAGCGAGAAAGGCGCTTTCGCGGGGAGGATCAAGCTCGACGCCTTCCCTATTTGGTGTGCTCGCCAACCCTGGAGCTGGGGGTCGATATTGCCGATTTGGATCTGGTGCATCTGCGCAACGTGCCCCCCACACCCGCCAACTACGCCCAGCGCAGCGGTCGGGCAGGCCGCCAGGGGCAGCCGGGACTCATCATCACCTATTGCGGGGCTTTCAATAGCCACGACCAGTACTACTTCCGCCGCCGCCCCGAGATGGTGGCCGGTCGCGTGCGCCCTCCCCGCCTGGATCTAGCCAACGAATCGCTGCTGCGCGCTCACATCCACGCCGTTTGGTTGGCTCAGGTGCGCCTGCCCTTGGGCAACTCCATCGAAACGGTCATCAACTTGGATCGGCCAGAGTTGCCCCTGCGGGAAGAGGTGGTTGCCTCCATCCAGCTAGGGGAGGCAGCCCGCCAAGAGGTGGCAGAGCGGGTGGAAGCGCTCTTGGCTGCTGACCGGGAAGTGCTAGAGCGCAGCGGCTGGTTTAGCCGGCGCTGGATCCAGCAGGTTATTGAAGAAGCCCCCCGCGCCTTTGACCGCGCTTTCGATCGCTGGCGAGAGCTCTATCGGGCTGCCACGCAGCAGTTGGAAGCCGCTAACCAGCAACTGCAGACGGCTCGCCGTCGGGAAGACCAGCAGGAAGCCAGGCGCCGCCAGCAGGAGGCTCTGCGCCAGCGGAACCTACTGTTGCAAATCGATACCCAGCGGGAGGAGAGCGACTTCTACCCCTACCGCTACCTAGCCAGCGAAGGGTTCCTGCCCGGCTACAACTTCCCCGCCTTGCCCGTGCGGGCCTGGGTGCCCCGCGGCAGCGAGGGCGAGTTCATCGCCCGGCCTCGCTTTTTGGCTATCCGCGAGTTTGCTCCCCACAACTTCCTCTACCATG
The DNA here is from genome assembly GCF_047462195.1 of Synechococcus sp. R3-13. Classification (NCBI taxonomy): domain Bacteria; kingdom Bacillati; phylum Cyanobacteriota; class Cyanophyceae; order Synechococcales; family Synechococcaceae; genus Synechococcus; species Synechococcus sp. R3-13. The sequence goes on from NZ_JANSIO010000382.1 coordinate 5,333, forward strand.
AGGGCTGCCAGTGGGAAGCAGTGGCGTTTCAGGCTCCGCCCGGCGGCCTGGAGGAGCGCAAAAGTAGCCACAAGCTCTGTTTTAGCTGTGGGGCCTTTGCCGATCCCCACCTGGATTGCTGCCCCGTCTGCGGCACCCAGTTCGATGGGCAAAACAGCCTCTTTACCCAGCTTCTGGAAATGCCCAATGTGCGCATGCGGCGGCGGGATCGCATTACTGCTGACGAAGAGGAGCGGCGGCGGCAAGGCTACGAGCTGCAGACCTTCTTCCAGTTTGCTCCCGAAAGCTCTGGCTACCGCGTCCAAGAAGCTGATGTGCTGAGCGGACAAACTCCCCTGCTGCAGTTGCGCTATGCCCCGGCGGCCACCCTGCTACGCATCAACCACGGCTGGCGGGGAAGTGGAGGGCGCGGCTTTTTGGTCAACTTTGAAAATGGGGAAGTTCCCTCACGAGATCAGCTTGAGCGGAACAGGGCAGGCTCGTCCAACCCAGTCCCCCTGCAGTCCATTCGCCTGGCGGTGCGCAGTACCCAAAACCTGTTGCTGGTGCGCCTGGTTCAGCCAGGGGTGGAGAATCCGCAGGCCCTGGAGACCACCCTGCGCTATGCCCTCAAGCGAGGGATCGAAGAGACCTTTGAGCTAGAAGAGACAGAGCTGGCCGCCGAGTGCATCGGCCAGGGATCCCATCAGGCCATGCTCTTCTACGAAACAGCAGAAGGGGGCGCTGGCGTCCTGCGGCGCCTGGTGGAAGAGCCCCAGGCTCTAGCGGAAGTGGCCCAAGTGGCGCTGGAGATCTGTCACTTCCAGCTTTCAGAGGCCGGGATCCAAGACCTGTGGCCCGAATGCCGAGCAGCCTGCTACGAATGCCTGCTCAGCTATGCCAACCAACGGGAAGCGCTGCAGCTTGACCGCTATCAGATCCGGGATCTTTTGGGCCTGCTGGCCAACAGCCGCACCGAGCTGCGCTCCCTGGGTCGCTCCCGCCAAGAGCACCTGGAGTGGCTGCGCCAGCTCCTGGACCCTCGCTCTGAACTGGAGCGCCGCTTTCTCGAAACGCTGGCAGCAGGAGGGTATCGGCTGCCTGAGGATGCCCAGAAAGCCATTGCCGATCCCGACTGCGTCGTTGACTTCTTCTACAGCCCTAACATCTGCATCTTCTGCGATGGCCCAGTCCACGACCAGCCTGCCCAAGCGGAACGGGATCGCCAACTGCGCTCGCAGCTGCAGGGACGGGGCTACCGCGTGCTTGTTCTGCGCTACAACCAAGATTTGCAAGAGCAGCTGGCTCGCTACCCAGAAGTATTTGGCAAGGGCAGCTAGTCCTGCTGGTGGGAAAACAGATAAGCTCCCACAAAAGCCAGGATTACCGCCAAGCCGCCCAAAACTCCCACCGTGTACCAGGGAAACTCCGCAAGCGGCTGGTAGGCGGCTGCCCGCATGCCGATGCTGGCGTAGGAAAGGGGCAGGCAGTAGACCAGCACCTGCAGGTAGGTTGGCAACTGGGCGGGATCGAAAAAGGTGGCCCCTAGGAAAGACATGGGCGTAATCAAAAAGTTGGTGAGCACGCCCACACTCTCCAGGCTGGGCACCTTCAAGCCAGCAATTACCCCAATGCCGGCAAAGACGGCGCAATCCAAAAGTAGAACCAACAGCGACAAGGGGTGAAGCAGGCCCCAGGCCCCCGTACCCAGCACCCCCACCGCCAACACCCCCAAGGCCGTCAGCAGGCCGCGGGCAATGCCCGCCAGCACCTTGCCCAGATGCAAAGACAAGGGGTGCACCGGCAACAGCAGCAGCTCTTCAAAGCTCTTGGTAAATAGCCGCGATCCACAAATGGAGAAGGTGGTGCCGGCAAAGCTGATGGTCATGGCTGAAAGAGCCACCATCCCCGGCAAGATAAAGCGCAAATAAGAACCTGCCGCCGTGGATCCGGCCACCTCGGCCAAAGCTTCGGCCCGCAGGGATCCCCCCAAGCCCACCCCAAAGGCGACAATGTAGATGAGGGGGGCCACCAGACCTGAGGCCACCACCTGCCAAACTCGCCCCCGCAGATCCAGCCAGTCGCGCCAGAAGATGGTTAAACTGTCTTCCCAGATTCGCTGATAGGGTAGGGTCAGGGCACGGCTTACCATAGGTTTTCTTCGCTGTATTAGAGGTCTTCTTGTTTTCTGCTGCCGCGGCCGTGGGGAACTGCTTGCTGCTCCCTACTAGTAACCGTAGTAGTTGGAGCGCCGCGACCGCCACCAGGCCACCGGCAGCGCCAATGCCTTGCTGAGAGTGGACACGTAAGCGCGGGTGCGAAAAACCTGGTAGTGGTTGCGCTCGATGGCGTTGAGGATCTGCCGGTAGAGCATCAGAGAAGCGGCCACCGGCCAGCGGGAGTCGGGTTGCAGGGTGGGGATCCCCCGTTCGGCCTGGGCGTAGAGCTGTCTGGCCCGTTGGATCTCGTAGTCCATTAGAGCCATCCAGCGCTCGTCGATAACATAGTCAAACAAATCCCGCTCAGAGTAGTTGAAGCGGCGCAGATCTTCGAGGGGGATGTAGATCCGCCCGCGGCGGGCGTCCTCTCCCACATCCCGCAAGATGTTGGTTAGTTGCATGGCGATCCCCAGCGCCACCGCCTCCTCGCGGCCATCCCGGCCCGGCACAAACCCCATGATCTCCGAGCACATCAGCCCCACCACCCCAGCCACGCGGTAGCAGTAGACCCGCAGATCCTCCCAGGTGGCGTAGCGCTGGGTATCCAAGTCCATGCTCTGCCCCCGCAGCATCTCGCGAAACGGCTCGATGGAAAGGCGGTAGGTGCGGATGGTGTGGATCAAAGCGAGGTCCGTGGGGACTTGCGGCTCGCCTCCCTGGAAGAGCGACTCCAGATGGGATCCCCACTGCTCCAGCTTGCTGCGGGTGACCTCCACCTCTGCCTGGCTGGCTTCCAGTCCATCCAGCAACTCATCGGTTTGCCGCAGCCAAGCGTAGATGGCCCAGATGGCCCGCCGTTTGGACTGGGGCAAGAGCAGGGATCCCAGGTAGAAAGTCTTAGCGTGCTTGGCCGTAATCTGGCGACAGAGGGCAAAAGATTGCTCAAGCGGACTCATCTGGCTATCTCCAGGAGCACAGGGCCAGGATAGAGAAGGAAGAGGAACGGCGAGGGCACATATCAACACTACGGGAAAGCGGACGCCGCGGATAGCCTAGAAGAGGTTGTGGGGAAAAGAAAGATTCAAAAGGCATAGGAGGCGGACGGCGGAGAGCTAGACCCCCGCAGCTGCCAGAGTTGAGGCCGAGACAGAAGCGCGTTGAAATGGGATCCCTTGGTTGATGGCCTCCGCCGCCCACTTGCCGGAGAGGATGGCCCCCTCCATGCTGCCCAGGAAGGGCTGTAGGGTGTAGCTGCCCGCCAAGAAGAAGTTGGGAATGGGGGTAACTTGAGTGGGGCGATACTGCTGTCTGCCAGGGGTAGCCTTGTAGACCGAGCGCGGCGTTTTCACCACCACCCACTTGCGCACGCGGGCGGGGTTGGGGCCGGTGAGGTGCTGGGGAAAGAGTTTTTTCAGTTCCTCCAGCGTGGCGGCCAAGATCTCCTCGTCGCTGCGTTCAATCCACTCGGCGGCAGGGGCCAGCACCAGCTCCAACATGGACCGCTCCGGATCGGCATAGGCACGGCAGGTGTTGCTCATGTCGGCATACACGCTCAATAGCGGCGAGCGGGAAAACAGGGAGTGATCGATGTGGGTGAGCTTGCGGTCAAACCAGATCTGCAGGCTAATTACTGGCACCCCCTCCAGTTCACGCAGCTTTTGGAAAAAGGGGATCCCCCACCACTGCGCCGGCAGCAGCTCCTTGAGCGCGTCCACCGAAAGGGCCGAGACATAGGCATCGGCAGTCACCTCCACCGGCCCAGAGGGGGTGGCTAAGCAAAACCCGGCCACGCTGTTATCGAGGTTGAGACGAATGTCCTGCAACGCCGCCTTCAAATGCACTTCCCCCCCACGGGCCACAATGTAGTCCACCATCGGCTGGCAGAGCCGCTCTGGGGGAGCGCCGTCTAGGTAGGCAATCCTAGAGCCATCTTTTTGCTGCAAAAAGCGGTTCAAGGCCGTCAGGGGCACCATCGCCGAGATCTCCTCCGGGTTGATGAAGGCCAGGGCCTTGGAGACGGCAATGAAAATATCGGTGTTGACCCGCTCGTCAATACCCTGCCGCCGCAGCCATTCTAAGAGGCTATAGCGATCCATCTGCTCCACATAGCGCTGGCTGCGAATCATGGCCGGCACCAGCCCCAGGGCAAACTTCACCTTTTCCCCCCAGGTGAGCATGTCGTTGTTGCGCAAGATGCCGACAATGGCGTTGAAAGGAGCGGGAATATCCGGCAGGTCGAAGCGGGAATAGGTGCCCGGCTTGTCCGGCTGGTTGAAGATCAAGCTGTGTTCCTTCCACTGCAGGCGGTCGGAAATGCCCAGCTCCCGGAACAGCTGCAACGTGTTGGGGTAGGCGCCAAAAAAGTTGTGCAGCCCCGTCTCGATCCAGTCGCCATCGGCATCTTTCCAGGCAGCCACCAGGCCACCCAAAACATCCCGCCGCTCGAAGAGGAGCGGTTGATGCCCGGCATCACATAGATACTTGGCACAGGCCAGCCCGGCCAGCCCGCCTCCGGCAATGGCAACACGCATGAGGGTAACGACAAAGCAACATTTTTATTCTATTTGCAAACCGTTACAATTGCCGGGGCCAAGGGGCAGACGGAAGGCCGACCCAGCAAAAGCAGCGGAACAAGGGGATCCCGAAGCCCATCTGTCTCGCTGCCGGGATCCCAATCGCTGGTAGGATACATACGGAAGAAAAAGTAAAGATTTTCCGCAGTCCGGGGGGAAAGACAACGATGGCCAAACAAACACTGGGATCCATGCTGTCATCCGGCTTTGATTTAAACGGCAAGCGCGTGCTGGTGCGCGCCGATTTCAATGTCCCCTTGGACGCCCAGGGCAACATCACCGACGACACCCGCATTCGGGCTGCTCTGCCCACCGTCCAGGCCCTCATCCGAGCGGGCGCCAAAGTGATCCTCGCCAGCCACCTGGGCCGCCCCGTCAAAAAAGACAAAGAGACAGGCGCGGTTAAGGTCGCCCGCGAGGGCAATAGCCTGGCCCCCGTGGCCACCCGTCTTTCTCAATTGCTGGGCCAGCCGGTTGCCTTTGCCCCCGACTGCATCGGCCCTGAGGCCGAGGCGGTAGTGAACCGCCTGGAAAACGGCCAGGTGGCCCTGCTGGAAAACGTCCGCTTCTACCCAGAAGAGGAGGACAACGACCCGGAATTTGCCCGCAAGTTGGCCTCACTGGCCGACCTGTTTGTCAACGACGCCTTTGGCAGCGCCCACCGCGCCCACGCCTCCACTGCCGGCGTCACCGCCTACCTCCAGCCTGCTGTGGCCGGCTACCTGGTGGAAAAGGAGCTGCAATTCCTCTCCGGCGCCATTGAGGATCCCCGGCGCCCCTTGGCGGCCATCATCGGCGGCTCCAAAGTCTCCACTAAGATCGGCGTCATCGAGCGGCTCCTGGAAAAAGTGGACAAGCTCCTGCTGGGCGGCGGCATGATCTTTACCTTTTACCAAGCCCAGGGCCTCAAGACCGGCAAGTCTCTGGTGGAAACCGACAAGCTGGATCTGGCCCGCTCCCTGATGGAAAAAGCCAAAGAGCGGGGGGTGGAGCTGCTGCTGCCGGTGGATGTGGTGGTAGCCGATAGGTTTGACAAAGATGCCCAGGCCCAGACCGTTTCCATCCACGCCATCCCCGAGGATTGGATGGGCTTGGACATCGGCCCGGAATCGATCAAAGCCTTCCAGGCTGCCCTGCAGGGGTGCCAAACCGTGGTCTGGAACGGGCCGATGGGCGTCTTTGAGTTTGACCGCTTTGCCGTGGGCACAGAAGCCATCGCCCGCACCCTGGCCGATCTCACTCAAGCGGGAGCCACCACCATCATCGGCGGGGGAGACTCGGTGGCTGCCGTGGAAAAAGTGGGCCTGGCCGACAAAATGACCCATATCTCCACCGGTGGCGGAGCCAGCCTGGAGCTATTGGAAGGGAAGGTGCTGCCCGGCATTGCCGCCCTCACGGAAGCCTAGGTTCCTCCTTCGGGTCGCAGCCCCTCCAATCCAAAAACCAAGCCAAAAAGTAGGGGCTGAACCCAGCCCCTCCTAACTTTAGTCGGTGTAGATCGCTGCAGCGATGGCGAGACAGGATCCGGCTTAGTGCACCACCACTTTAACGTTGGCGTTGTTCAGGCCAGGACGCTTCACCTCGGCCAAGGTCTTGTTGACGGCGTACTTCTGGTTGATGGAGTTGATCAACTCGGTTTGGTTGTGCTTCTTGGCCACGCCCCACAGATCGGCGATCAGGTCGTAGGAACCGTCGGGATTCTTCGACCAGCCCAGGTCGTAGTCGCCTTCCAACTGAGCCACGATGTCAGCGCGAACACGCTGGCCGTTGTAGCCACGCACGTCGGCGTTTAGCTTAACGGTGTAGCCGAGATCGCGCAGAGAGTTGATCAGGACTTGACCGTCAGTGATTTTGGTACGCAAGGTGCTAAAATGAGACATGGTGTTTCTCTCCTTTGTATAGGGGTTGGAACATCGACACAAACAATGGGCACTGTTCTTTGGGGAAGGTTTGGGCCCTGCCGTCCCTGCTTCTGTCAAGGTAGCTTTGGATCCTCACCTCCTCCTAGAACTCCAGCCGCTGGTACTCGGCTACAGAGGCCGCTGCAGGCCGAGCCCGCTGCTGGGCCCATTCCCTCAACGCTACCACTTGCTCCGTCATGGTGCGAGATAGCGGTTGAGTTGCTTTCGTTGCTGCCAAAATGTCCAGTTGGGTAAATTCGCGGTTCTGGGCAAACGCTTCGTACATGGCAGCAATCAAAACTTGTTCGATCTCCGCGCCGGAGAAGCCTTCACAGGCTGCGGCCAACTGGCGCAGATCAAAGCGGCTGATGTCGCGCCGCCGCTTCTTCAGGTGGATCCGAAAGATCTCGATGCGCTCGTTGATGTTGGGGAGATCCACGAAGAAAATCTCGTCAAAACGGCCCTTGCGCAGGAATTCACCCGGCAGACGATCCACACGGTTGGCCGTGGCCATGACAAAAACCGGCGAGCGTTTCTCCTGCATCCAGGTCAGGAAGGAGCCAAAGATGCGGCTAGAGGTGCCCCCGTCAGAATCGCTGGAGCCTGCTGATCCAGCAAAGGCTTTGTCCAGCTCGTCGATGAAAAGGATGGCAGGGGCGAGAGATTCAGCAGTTCGCAGGGCACTGCGCAGATTTGCTTCCGATTTGCCCACCATGGAGCCATCATAAACGCGGCCCATGTCCAGACGCAGCAGGGGCAGGCCCCAGAGACGGGCAGTGGTCTTGGCGATCAGCGACTTACCGCAGCCAGGCACGCCCAGGATCAGCATACCCTTGGGTTGGGGCAGTCCATAGGCGCGGGCCCGCTCAGTGAAAGCCTCAGAACGTTGCAGCAGCCAGCGCTTCAGCTCTTCCAGACCGCCAACGGCGTCGATGGTCTCGTCCTCTTCGATAAACTCTAGAATGCCGTTGCGCCGGATCAGTTGCTTCTTCTCAGAGAGGATGATGTCTACTTCTGCCTCGGTGAGGCGACCATGCATCACCACAGCCTTGCGGTAGACTTTTTCTGCCTCGTCCTGCGTTAGGCCCAGGGCCGCCTTGAGCAACTTTTCGCGGGCATCAGGAGCCAAAGGCAGGGAGCGCGGGATCTGCTCCAGCTGGCGGTTGAGGGCGCGCTCCAATGTGGCCATGTCCGGCAGGGGGAAGTCCACTACGCAAATGTCTTTCTCCAGCTCGACCGGGATCACCTGCACCGGCGACATGAGCAGGATGGTTTTGTGGGATCCCTTCAGGCTGGCAATAGCATCCCGCAGCCAGCGCTTCACCTCGGTGTTGTCCAAGAAGTCATGTAGGTCTTTGAAGACGCAGATGGCGGGATCCTTTTGCTCCATTACCCACTGGATGGCGGGCTGGGGGGATTGGGTGTTGTGCTGGGTGAGGCTGCGGGGGTTGCCGTATTCGACGATGCCGTGGGTAACTGTCCAAATGAATAGGCGACGCTGAGGCTTAAGGGTGCGGGCAATTGCTGCCAGAGCCGCTTCTGCCCGTTCCTCCTCTGGAGTCAGCAGGTACAGCAGTGGGTATTGAGCTTGAATGAGGATGCTTAGCTCTTGCATGGGAAACACCAACTGCAGAGGGGAAATTTCAGGAGCCGCCAGAACGGTTGAAAAATGGGGTTCGAGTTGCCTAGGTATTGGATTGCACTTGGGAGTACGCCCTTGTTGGATGGATTTTGAGAGGATTTTAGAAGCCTTCCGTGTTGCTGTCTGCTCCTATCAGCTCAAGTTCCTGAAGGGGGCCCGCTTGGGAGCGTTCTAGCAGGGTACCAGAGCATCCTGCCGTTGCTCTTCCGAGCCAGCAGCCGATCCCCAGTATTGTGGCTCCACCTCTTCAAGGATGGCTTCGGCAGCCGATGTCTGGTGCAGGGAAACCACCTCTCCATCGCGGATAACAAATGGGTGACTACACTTGGGACATTGATGGACACGATAGGCGCTACCTTGTACCCCTTCAATGACCTCTGGGTGAAGCAGATAGAAGGTAATGGCCTTCTCTGCCACTGCCGACATCGGCTCCCGCTCCACGGCAGCCCGAATCTTCAGATTCCGGTGCAGCTCAGGTGAGAGATACAGGGTCACCTTCTGCTTGGACTCTGTGCCTTCCACTACCTCTGGCCGATGATTCATGGCTAACCGCTTTCTTTGAATTGCTTGCCAAACTTGGGGCTTATCATAGCCAGTCTGCCGGCTTGACGGCAAGTTTTTAACAATCTGTAACAAACAATTTTCTTGATGGCCCTCTGTGGATACCTGCGGCTGGGGGAGTAGGCTAGGTGGAAGACAAGGAGCGGAATGTCCAATCCCTATGGAACGCTTGATCAACACCCTCAGCAAAAATTTCTCTAGCTGGGGCCACCGTGCCCTGGTGCAGGCCAGCGATGGTTTGGCCAGCTTGAGAGACACTGCCGTGGATAACGGCAATCTGTTACTCTGCAAGGCTCGCATCGCGTTCGCGGATGCCAGCTTCACCACCCTAAAGGCAATTCGGTCTCGCTTTGGCGCCAGTCGCTGACGGTTGGGCAGAAGCACCCTGCTAGCCGCCCAGATCTTGCAGCCGATAGAGGCTGGCATAGAGCCCGCTGAGGGCCATGAGCTCGGCATGGGATCCCTGCTCTTTGAGTTCCCCCCGCTGCAGAACCAAGATGCGATCCACATCGCGGATGGTGGAAAGGCGGTGGGCGATGATCAGGGCGGTGCGATCCCGCAGCAGGGTGTCTAGAGCGGATTGCAGGAGCGCTTCGGTGCCCACATCCAGGCTGGCCGTGGCCTCATCCAAGACCAAGATTTTCGGATCCCGCCACATGGCCCGCACAAAGCTGATGAGCTGTTTTTGGCCGCTGGAGAGGTTGCTGCCCCGCTCTCGCACAGGGGTGGCGTAGCCTTGGGGCAAATTGCGGAGGAAGTCATGCAGGTTGAGTTGGCGGGCGACCTGCTCCACTGCCGCTAGATCTTCCTTCTCTCCTAGGGTGATGTTTTGCTGGATATCCCCGGAAAACAAAAATCCATCCTGCAGGATTACCCCTAGGTGGCGGTGCAGCTCGGCTTGGGGGAGATCGCGAATATCGACACCGTCGATGCGAATGGAGCCGTGGGTTACGTCATAGAGGCGGCAGAGCAAGCGGATGATGGAGCTTTTCCCGGCTCCCGTGGGCCCCACCAGGGCCACTTTTTCTCCGGGGCGGATGGTGAAGGTGAGGTCTTTGAGCACCCACTCCCCGGGGTTGTAGGCAAACCAGACGTGCTCAAACTGCACCTCTCCCTTAGCATCGGGGGGTAGGTGGCGGGGCTGAGCGGGATCCCGGATGGCGACCGGCAGGCTGAGGATGGCGTCGATGCGCTCGACGGCGGTGAACCCCGCCTGTAGGGCCGTAAACTTTTCGGCCAACTGCCGCAGCGGGTTAAAAAACCGTTGTGAAAAGAGAATAAAGGCGTAGAGGCTGCCAAAGGTGAGGGGTTCCCCGGGCAGGGGCAGGGATCCCGTCCATCCCCCTCCAAGTGAGCCCCTACCGGCTGACATCACCTGCTGCCCGCCCACCCAGAGCAAAGCCGCCACGGCCAGCCAAGAGACCCACTCCAAAACGGCAGAAAGGGCAGAATCATAAAGGATGGTTTGATCCACTTCCCGGATGTAGCGGCGGTTCATGGTTTGAAAAATCTCGCTATTGAGCCGCTCCCGCCGAAACAGTTGCACCACGGTAATGCCCAAGATGTTCTCCTGGATCCAGGAGTTCAGCTTGGAGAGTTCTTCGCGCACGCGAAAGTTGGCATCCCGAAAGCGGCGCTGCAACTCGAGGACAACAGCGCTGATGGGCAGGACGATCAAGATCAGCAGCAAGCCCAGATCCCAGCGTTGGCTGAGCATGACCACCGCGATCACCCCCAGGGTAAACAGGTCGCTGACGATGCCGACGGCACCGGTGGAAAAGACATCTCCCAGGGCTTCCACATCGTTGGTGATGCGGGTGATCAGCTTACCCACCGGGGTGCGGTCGAAAAACTGAGCCGGCAAGGCCAGAATGTGGGCGAAGAGATCGTCGCGGATGTCGCGGGTCATCAACTGCCCCAGCTTTTGGCTGACATACCCTTCCAGGGCTTGGAAGAGCCAGCGAACCAGCACCGTCAGGATCAACAGCCCCACATAGGGCCAAAGGTCGGAGAGGATCCCGGCCTCACCTCGTTCCAGCGCTCGGGCAATGGGGCCATCCAGAGCCCGCTGTAGGATCAGAGGCTGCACCGCATCCGCCAGCGCCAAGGGAGGCAGAAAGGCCAAGGCGGCCAACAGTAGCTTCAGGTGCCGACGGGCGTAGGGCCAGAGCAGCCGCAGCAGCCGCCAATCGCTTTCTCGCCGAGGGCGGGGATCCCTACTTAAATCGGTATCGGGGGGAGAGGCGGCAAGGCTCACAGGCTTACACCCGAGAACAACAAAGACAACTCATAGAGAGCACTGATCTACTCTAAGCGCTCTCCCTGAGGGAGAGGGAGTTTGGGATCCGCAAGGGTTTCCTCGCCATTAGGAATGGCTATAGCTGCACCCCTAATGGCTCTGGGACGGACGGAAAACTGGCCGCTTCAGGAGCTTCTGGCCGCTCGGTTCGGGCAGGCTGTAGGCAGCTTGATGAGGAGAAACCGGCAATGTCTTACTCAACCTCTTACTCCGTGTCTTACTCGAAAATCTTTTTCCCAGTTTGGGTGGCGGGGCTGCTGTTGTTGATCGGCGGCGGGATCCTGTTTGGCCTGTTGCGGGCTTTTGGGCTACCTATTGGGGAGCTGGCCGATTGGGCCATTGGGATCGCCAGCTTTTGGTGGCTGGTGGTGATCGTCACCCTTCCCTGGAACCTCTACTTTCAGGCCAAGGCCGTTCAGCAGGAGGCGGTCGTGTCTCAGGAACGAGGGATCCCGGTGGAAGATTCGACGTTTGCCTTCCTGCAAAAGCTCAGCCGCTGGTCGTTGCGCGTGGCCATTGCCCTGCATGGGCTGTCGGCTCTGGCTTTCTATGGCTTGGCCGTTGGGCAAGTCACCCCCATTGGCTACCCCAGCGCCGTGGCTGCGGTGTTGTTAACGGCTCTGCGCCCGGCCATCCGGGGCTACGAGTATTTGGCCGACCGCTTGGCCCAGTTGCAAGGGCAAATCCGCATCCCTCGCGAAGATGCCATCGAGTTGGCCGAGCGGATAAAGCAGTTGACACGCCAAGTCGAGCAGTTGCAGGAGCAATGGGATCCCGGCAAACCTGGCTCTTGGGCCCAACAAGAGGAAGAAACCCGGCGCTACCTACGGCAGGAGCTGGCCGCGCTCAAGGCCCAACTGGAACAGTTGCGGGCCAGCAACGAGCTAGACCACAGCCAACTGCGCCAAGAGACCCGCCAAGCTGTGGCTCAGCTCAGTGTGGATAGCCAATTTCTCGGCCATGTGCGGGAGATCCTGCGCTTCATCAAGGAAGCCTAGCGGGATCCGTTGTTCAGCCCTTCCAACTGAGTGGAAAACTGAGAAGGAACCAGCTTGGTGCCCACGCCGGCATCGGTCAGCAGCTCCAGCAATAGGGAATGAGGGGATCCCCCATCCAGAATGTGGGCCGCCCGCACCCCTTGTGCCAGGGCGCGAATGCAACACTGCACCTTAGGGATCATGCCGCCCTTGACGACACCGGCTTGGATCAACTGGCGAGCCGTCTCGATATCCAGCAACGTAATCAGAGAGCTGCGATCCTGAGGATCTTTGAGAATGCCAGGGGTGTCGGTGAGCAAAATCAGCTTTTCTGCCCCCAGAGCAGCCGCCAGTTCTCCCGCCACCGTATCGGCGTTGATGTTGTAGGCTTGGCCCGTCTCATCGGCAGCCACGCTGGAGATCACCGGAATCTGTCCACCTTCCAATAGGGTTTGCAGCAACTGGGGGTTGATACTGCTCACTTCCCCAACAAAGCCGATCTCTGCCCGGCCCTGGGATCGCGCTTTGATCAAGTTGCCATCCCGCCCGCACAGCCCCACCGCCGATCCGCCGGCCAAGCTGATGAGCTGGACGATCTGCTTATTAACCTTGCCCACCAACACCATCTCCACTACTTCCATGGTGGCGGCATCGGTAACCCGCAAGCCATCTACAAACTTGAAGGGAATGTCCAGTTTTTGTAGCCAACTGTTGATCTCCGGCCCCCCCCCATGCACCAACACCGGGCGGATACCGACGCAGGAGAGAAAGACGATGTCTCGGAGCACCTCGGCCCGTCGCTCTTGGTGCACCATGGCTGCGCCGCCGTATTTGATGACAATAACGCGGCCCTGGTACTGCTGAATGTAGGGTAAAGCCTCGATGAGGATCTGCGCCCGCGTAAGGGGATCACACGCCGACCCGGTCGCCTCAGAAAGGGAAGAGTTGGTTTGCACTGCTGTAAGTCCCTAGAAGTCCAGAAAACCTGACCTAGAGTATCCCATTCTGCTTGCAAAGCAGATCTCAGGCTTTGGGCGTCAACTGGTGATTTTTTTTCAAGCTCGCTTCCCCAACCCAAGGACAATTTGGTTGAGGAATCGCCGTCAATCTTCAGGTATGGAACGGGATCGCCAGCAAAGGCAACAGGGCCAACCCCAACCAGGCCCAACCCCGAATGGAAGAAGAATGGGGCGGGGGATCGACGGGCCCTGACTCTGCCTGCTGCAGCAGGGCATCGATACGCTCCTGCAGCCGTTGCCCTGAGTCTGAACTCACGGTCATTGCAAAGCCAACCCAAGCTGCCGCTGGTTGCTCCACCACGCCATAGCCCACCACCTGCAGCAGGGCCTCTCCCAACAACAAGGGATCCACCCGTTGGGCCGCCCAGCGATCCGCCCGCAGCTCCCGCAGAGTGAGCAATTCCTGCCAGAGGGCCTCGGTGTTGGGCAGCCAGCCGGTGAGGCGTCGCAGCCAGCCCACCCCAAACATCCACAGGGTGTCGCGGTAGTGGCGATGGGCTTCTTCGTGAGCGATTACAGCCCGCAAGTGCTCATCATCCAACTGCTCCAGCAGGCCGCGGCTGACCACCAACTGGGCATTCCACACCCCCACTTGGGCAGCAAAAGGGATCTCCAAATCCAGCACATAGGCCGGAGAGCCATGCAAATCCACCTGGGCCAGAGCTTGCAGATGGGCACGTCGATAGGAGCGCCAGTATTCCCAAATCCAGTGCAAGGCCACGCCGCCGGCCACGGCCAGCAACAGCAGGGCACAGCCGTAGCAGAACCAGCCCCCCACCCCGGCCATTTGTCCCCACGGCCCCATCCAGGCCAAGGCCAAAGCAGTGGTCAGCAACAGCAGCGGGGGCAGCAAGAAGTGGATCCAAGCCCGCTGCCAACGTCGGCTCCACCCGCCCCCCTTATCCAGGCGCACTTGCACCCGCCACAGCCAACTGAGGCCCAAGCCCAGCAATAACATGCCCAAGTGGCTCATCGCGGATCCCTCCTGGCTTGACGGGCCGCCCGCAGCCGTTCGGCAATCGCCTGCAACTGGGACACACTGGCCTGATCCAGGCTATCGGCAAAGGCTGCCACTGTATCGGGATCCCCTACAGCCAAAAACTGCTGCAGGTGGGTGAAGGCCCTGAGGCTGGCCGCTTCCTGACGAGAAAGACGAGGCCGCCACAGCATCGGCAAATGCCGCCCTTGGGGATCGGTGCGGCGCTCACAGCTCACCCAGCCCTTCTGGCTCAAGCGCTGCAAAACTGTAGTCACAGAGGCATAGGCCAGCTCCCGATCCGGATCGGCCAAGATGCGCTCGTGGATTTGACGGGTGCTGGCACTGCCCAGATCCCAGAGGATGTCCAAGATTTCCGATTCCAGAGGGCCCAGCGACAGTTGCTTGGGACGATGCTTGGGCAACATGAGCCTTTGCCGGTGTAGGAATTTCTATCTAGCTAGATTAACTGTTGGAGTCTCAAGCCCCGCAGCCATTTTAAGGATCCGCTAAGCTCGAAGATGGTGGTTCTTCGTACTGTTTCTTCCCATGGCTGCTCCCACCTACCACACCATCACCTTCGGCTGCCAAATGAACCGCGCCGATACCGAGCGCATGGCCGGGATCCTGGAGTCCCTGGGGTATGTGGCCACCGAAGATGAGTTGCAGGCGGACTTAGTTCTCTACAACACCTGCACCATCCGCGACAATGCTGAGCAGAAAGTCTATTCCTACCTGGGCATCCAGGCGCAGCGCAAGCGCAAGAACCCGGCCATCAAGCTGATCGTGGCCGGCTGTGTGGCCCAGCAGGAAGGGGAAAAATTGTTGCGCCGCGTCCCTGAGCTGGATCTGGTCATGGGCCCCCAGTACGTGAACCGCCTTGGGGATCTGTTGGCGCAGGTGGAAGCCGGAAACCAGGTGGTGGCCACCGAGCCGGTTGAGATCCCAGAAGACATCACCAAGCCCCGTCGCGACAGCCAGGTCACTGCTTGGATCAACGTTATCTACGGTTGCAACGAGCGCTGCACCTACTGCATCGTGCCGCGGGTGCGAGGGCAAGAGCAGTCCCGCCAGCCCCAGGCCATCCGCGCCGAAATCGAAGACGTGGCCAGAGCGGGCTATCGCGAGGTGACGTTGCTGGGGCAGAACATCGACGCCTACGGACGGGATCTGGATCCGAAAACCAACCTGGCCAGCTTGTTGCGCTTCGTCCATTCGGTGGAAGGTATTGAACGGATTCGCTTTGCCACCAGCCACCCGCGCTACTTTACCGAGGAGCTGATCGCCACCTGCGCCGAGCTGCCCAAAGTCTGCGAGCACTTCCACATTCCCTTCCAGGCGGGCAGCAACGAAGTGCTCAAGCGGATGCGGCGCGGCTACACCCACGAGCGCTATCGCCAGATCATCCAGCTCATCCGCCAATACATGCCCGAAGCCGCCATCAGCGCCGATGCCATTGTCGGCTTCCCGGGAGAGACCGAAGCTCAGTTCCAAGAAACCCTGCAACTGGTGCAGGACATTGGCTTTGACCAAGTGAACACTGCTGCCTACTCCCCCCGTCCCGGCACCCCTGCCGCCGAGTGGCCCGACCAGGTGCCTGAAGAGGAAAAAAGCGACCGCCTGCAACGGCTGAACCGACTGGTGGCCGAGGTGGCTGCCGCTCGCAGCGCCCGACTCTTAGGCCAGGTGCAAGAGGTGCTGGTGGAAGGCCCCAACCCGAAAAACCCCCGCCAGGCAATGGGGCGTACCCGCGGCAATCGCTTGGTGTTCTTTGAAGGGAATCCAGAGCAACTGCAGGGATCCCTGGTGCCGGTGCGCATTACCGCCACGCGGGCTTTTTCGTTGACCGGCGAGGCAGTTGCCGTTGGCACTATCGGCTGAAGATTATCTCTAAATTGCCAAGCCCACGACGAGGATCGAACTCGTGACCTCCCCCTTACCAAGGGGGTGCTCTACCACTGAGCCACGTGGGCAAAGCCGATGGTGGGCCGAGTTGGATTCGAACCAACGTAGGCGTAAGCCAGCGGATTTACAGTCCGCCCCCTTTAACCCCTCGGGCATCGACCCGTTGACACCGGTCTTTCATCATAGCAGAAGGTGTTGCGTAAGTCAGACACACTCCCACTGTGCCAATTGTCAGCCATCTCAAAACCGAGGAGTCAGAGTCGAAGCGGAACGAGGCAGCCCCAGAGCTGGGTATAAAGGGATCGGGTTAGGGCTGGGCACTTTTCAAGACAAACTGAATAAGGAACTTGATATCGTTTAAGACAGTTTTCTGACTCCTGACCATGATTTCGACCCTCGGCACTCCCACCCATCCAGAGCAGACCCTTTCCCCCAACCAGTCTTTGCGCCCCTTGACCAGCCGTATCAACAGCCGGGGGCACTTGGAAATTGGGGGGTGCGACGTGGTGGAGCTGGTGCGCCAGTTTGGATCCCCTCTCTACATCCTGGACGAATGGACGCTGCGCCGCGCCTGCCAGCTTTACCGTGACACCTGGGCCCGCTGCTACGCCGGGGGATCCCGGGTTTTGTACGCCACGAAAGCCTGGAATTGCCTGGCCATCTGTGCATTGGCGCTGCAAGAAGGGCTGGGGTTGGATGTGGCTTCTGGCGGGGAGCTGTACACGGCCCTGCAGGCGGGGGCCAAAGGTGAAGATCTCTATCTGCACGGCAACGCCAAGTCTCTCGACGAGCTGAACTTGGCCCTGGAGACGGGCTGTACTTTGGTGGTCGATAGCCTGTACGAACTGCAGCAGGTGTCGGCCCTGACCACGCCCGCACGGCCAGCGCGGCTGCTCCTGCGGGTTAACCCTGGTATTGACGTCCACACCCACGAGTACATCCGCACCGGACAAACCGACAGCAAATTCGGCATCGGCCAATGGCAACTGCCGGAGGTGTTTGACTTTTTGGCAGCCCATCCCCAACTGCAGTGCGTTGGGCTCCATGCCCACATTGGGTCACAGATTTTTGATCTACAGGGCCACCGCGACCTGGCGGGGGTGCTGGCCCAGATCTGGCGGCAAGGGCTGAGCAGAGGGTTGCCCCTACAAGAGCTGAATGTGGGTGGGGGCCTGGGGATCCGCTATATCGAATCCGATGATCCCCCCTCCATCCCGGAG
>NZ_JANSIO010000382.1:22553-22662 GCF_047462195.1 Synechococcus sp. R3-13
AATCTGGCGGCAAGGGCTGGGCAGAGGGTTGCCCCTACAAGAGCTCAATGTGGGTGGGGGCCTGGGGATCCGCTATGTCGAATCCGATGATCCCCCCTCCATCCCGGAG
>NZ_JANSIO010000383.1:0-6403 GCF_047462195.1 Synechococcus sp. R3-13
CGGCATAGAGATCTTCGGTATTTTCCCGCACCACCACTAGGTCGATGTCTTGAAAAGGGCTTTTGACACCGAGCATAGATTTGGCCGGGCGCAGGTTGGCGAAAAGATCCAGCTCCTTGCGAATGGCCACGTTGACCGAACGAAAGCCAGTACCTACGGGAGTGCCAATCGGCCCTTTGATCGCCACTTTGGTTTCCCGAATGGACTCCAACACCTGGGGTGGCAAGGGGGTGCCGTATTTTTCAATCACCTCCACCCCTGCCTCTACCGGGATCCATTCCAACCCAACCCCGGTAGCCTCCAAGACCGTGGTCATCGCCTTGGCCACTTCCGGGCCAATGCCATCCCCAGGGATCAAAGTCACACGATAGGCCACAGATGCTTCTCCTCGCAGTGTTAACGACAGCGCAAAAACTCCGCCTTGCCAGCGTGAGAGGATCCCTCCACCAGACAGGTTAGAGAACCGGGAACCCTTGAGCTTAAACGACTATAGAACAGGTTGAGACTGAAAATGCTGCGTCTGCTACCTCAGAAAAGGGGGGGCTAGCCGCAAGATCGGGGACTCGGCGGCAGAGGGACTCGCAGCTCTACAACTGTGCCACTGCCAAAGCGGCGATTACGCCAAGCAATGCTTGCCCCGATCAACTCGGCTCGGTAGCGCATGTTGAGCAACCCGTGGCCATGGCCGGGCGGCTGGGCGGGATCCACCCCACTCTTGGACGCCGGCATACCGCAGCCATCGTCGATGATCTTCAGCTCCAAGTGGGTGTAGGGAGCCTGAGGGTTGGTAGAGGAACCCGCGTCCTGTTGCGCCTTGGGCTGAATGATGAGATCGATGCGCCGTGCCCCTGCGTGTTTGACGATGTTGTTCAGAGCCTCCTGCACGATGCGGAAAATGTTGCTCTGGCAGGTGGGGCTGAGACGGGAGAGCAGGCCATCGGCTTGGTTGTCGAAACGGGTGAGGAGAGGATGGGGGGAACGTTGGGCGGCCCGTTCCAGGAGACTGCGCAGAGCCGGGCCAAGGTTAAAGGCCCGCATGGCCGTCGGCTGCAAATCTTCCACGATCCCGCGCAATTCGGCCATGGTCTCTCGCAGTTGGGCGCTCATGGCCCGCAACTGAGCCTGTCCGGCTGGGCCAATGGTCGGATCGCCGGATAGCTCTTGGATCTGGCGAGACAAAGCTCCCAGATCTGCCAAGGTTTGGTCGTGCAAATCGGCGGCCAACCGACGACTTTCCGCCTCTCGCCCCTCGGTTAGGCCCCGCAAAGCTGCTGCCGTCGCCTCCTGACGGCGAACCTGCTCGTAGAAAGAGGCCCGCTGCAAGGCTACTGCCGCAATGTCCGCCAGCGCGTTCACCAAGTCCGTATCTCTGGGGGAAAATCCGGCGGCTTCTGAGGCGATATCGGCGGTTTTGCTTCCCCGAACTGCCGGCTCAAACGGCGGCATGAAGGCGCAAAGCACCCCGGCCACCTGGCGAGCATCGGTGACTATCGGCACACCCAACAGGGAGCGGATGCCCTTTTGCAGCAGATGGCGGCGGGCGTGGGCAGACAATGGGAAGGTGTTGACATCTGGAATCAGCAGCGTGTTCAGGTGGCTGTAGCAATTGACCCAGAGGAGCTGGCTTAGCTCAGGGGGCAGCGTCTGTCCCCTTTGGGAAGGGATCCCCGGCTGACGGCAATACTCTTGGATGATGGCCAGAGGTTCTGCAGGAGCGCCGGCCAAGGGTTGCTGAGCCAAAGGACTCCGTCCCGCCTCTGGTGGGGCTGTTGCTCTGCCTACGGCAGGGGAAGGGGAACCGCAAGGCTGTCGCGACGAGGCTGCGAACGGCTCATGGCCACTGCAGGGCGCCACAAAACTGCACCGCTCAACCTGCAAAGCCTCTGCCATGCCCTCGAGGGCAATCTGCACCACCTCCTGGGGATTGTAGGTGCCGCTGAGGCGCTGGGCAATCTGGCGCAAAAGGCTTTCCCGCTGGGCAGAGCTACGGGTTTGCTCGTAAAGCCGCGCTTGCTTGAGGGCGATCCCCGCCTGCTCGGCCACGGCTTCTGCCAACTCCAGATCCTCCGGCTGCCAAGGACGAGGGGTCAGGGAATCGCTGCCAGGGTAGCGGATTAGGGCAATGCCCCCCAACAGTTCTTGGGGCCTGTCCGGATGCTCAGAAGCAAATAGGGGCACCAACAACAGCCCACTCCCCTGGCTCTGAGGCTTTAGATCGGCCCAGGACTGAGCCGTCTGCGGCTCCGGCACCACCACAGGCCCCCTCAAGGTGGCGAGCAAACTGGCCCCCAAGCGCAACTTGGCTCGAATCGTCTCCGGCAAGTCCGGCGGGATCCCAGGCTCAACCCAGGGGCAATCTGGGGATCCCACCAACGGCCCCCTTGTCGGCAACAGAGTGTCCAGCAACGACTCCGTCCCGCCCACGCGAACGGTGGGGGAAAGCTGCGGCGCATAAAGGCCAACAGGGTGTAGCAGCTCCTGCTCCGGCTGCCAGAGGGCCAAGATACACACATCTGCCTGAAAAGCCGCCCCGATCTGCTGGGTGATCGCATGGAAGAGGGTGGTGGGCTCCAGGCTGGAGCGAATCGCCGCCGTGATCGAGTGCAACAGAGCCAGCCGTTCCGTCTGCTGATGGGCATGCTCGAACAGGCTGGAACGGGTGAGGGCAATGGCCAGTTGAGAGGCCACCGAGCGCAACAGCTCGATCTCCTCCGGCTGCCAAAGGTGGGGTGTGGTGACGTACACTCCCAACAACCCAATCATCTCCCCTGGCTCTGCAGCCAAACCGGGCCGTCCCCCATCCTTCCCGCCAACCTCCGAAAGCCCTACTCCTGCCGAGCCCACCGACTGCACCGGGATCAGCACCGCCGAGCAAGCCTGCAGCGCCTGGAGAGCGGCCAACCCCTCTGGGGTCAGGAGATCTCGATCCGGCAGCAGAGGCAAGGCTATTTGCACCACCTGCCCCGTCCGCAGGCGCTCGCACAGCGAGCCAAAGTCCTGGATCCGGTACACCTCTCCTAGGGAGGGGGTTAGCCCAGGGCTCAGGGCCTCATGGCTGACCCGAACCGTCTGCTGATCCGGGCTGAGACTGTAAAAACAGCAGCGGCTCAGCCCCTTCACCCCTTTCGAGAGAAAGGCCTGCTGCAGCTCCTTCAGGGCAGTGCTGACGATTTGATCCCACTGCAAAAAGCGGTGAACAGTGCTGGTGATGCGGTTGAGCAGCGCCTCCCGCACCGCCTGCCGTCGGCTGCGCTCCAGCAGCTTGGCATTGATGATGGCGCTGGCGATATAGGAACAGAGGAACTTCACCACTTCCAGAAAGCTGGCTTCCAGAGGTGTCCGGCTCAACAGAGCCAAAGCCCCCAGCCGCTCCTCCCCTCGGTTAATCGGGTAGGCAACAAAGCCTCGCAAGCCATTGGCCTTCACCCACTCCGGGGCGGGCATCCAGGCTTCTTGGGCGGGATTGTTGCTCAAAAGCGGCAGCCCCTCCTGGGCCACCCGTCCTAAAGGGCTGTCGTCAGGATAGATCCGCTGAATTTGGTCGTGAGCAGGGCTGAGCAGGCCGGCATGGGCCACCGACTGAAAACATCCTTCCTGCGGGTCGAAAATCCAAAGGCGAGCTGAGGCCGCGCCCAGGCGATTTACCATCTGCTGTACCAAGGTCTGGGCCAGCTTGAGCACACACTGCTCCAGCTCCCCCATCTCTACAGAGTCCGAAGAGGATGGGGAAGATAACTGAGAAGAGAGCAGCACCAGTTCTTGGACAATTTGGTTTGCAGCCTGTAGCTGGCGTGACAGCATGGGATCCCGATTGCGGCAGCGGTGCGGAGCACTTTCAACAGAGGCAACCGAAGGCATGACAGCAAGAGATGGGCTTCCATCAACAAGGAACCAACTTCTGCACAGCCTCTAACCGCCCCAAAGCCCAGCCCCGCCGCTGGAGAAGGGCAAAAGATTCCAGCAAATCCGGCCCCTGCAGATCCCCTGTCAGGGCGGCCCGCAAACTCTTCATCAGCAGGCCCTTTTTCATGTTCTGGCCCTTGGCCACCTGATCCACCAGCGGTTTTAAGCTGTCCGCCGAAACCTGGGGCAGCTCGGCAGCAGCCAACGTGGTGGCCATTGCAGCCATAGCCTCTGCCACCCCAGGCAGGCGCAACTGTTCCAGAGCTGGCAACGTGTAGCTGAGGGGCTCCTGAAACAAAAAGCGGCTGAGCGGAGGAGCCTCTGCCAGGCGGTCGATACCATCGGCAATCAGGCGGGCCACATCTTCCAACCAGGTGGGATCCGGCACCTCGGAAAGGTCAAACCCTGCCGCCTGCCAAAAGGGGGTGAGCCGTTCTACCAGTTCTGGCGGAGAAAGCCGCTTGATGTACTGGCTGTTGATCCAGTTGAGCTTGTCCCAGTCAAAGCGGGCAGCCGCACGGTTAACCCGGTCAAAGTCGAACAGCGCAGCCGCCTTTTCCAAAGAGAAAAGCTCTTCCCCATCCGGGGGCGACCAACTGAGCAAAGCCAAATAGTTCTTGAGAGCTTCCGGCAAAAAGCCCAGTTGCTGGAACTCTGCTACCGAAGTTGCCCCATCCCGTTTGGAGAGCTTTTTCCCCTCCGGGTTCAGGATTAGCGGAGAATGGGCAAACTGGGGAGGTTCGTAGCCAAGAGCACGGTAGAGCAAAATCTGCTTGGGGGTATTGCCGATGTGATCTTCGCCGCGAATCACATGGGTGATGCCCATGTCGATGTCATCCACCACCACCGCCAAGTTGTAGAGAGGGCAGCCATCCGCCCGGGCAATGACCATATCCCCCCCCAAGTCCTGGGTGTTCCAGGTAATGGGGCCGCGAATGAGATCCACCCAAGACACTTCCAGGGGCTCCTCGATTTTGAAGCGGATCACCGGCTGCCGACCCTCGGCTTCGTAGGCCCGTCGCTGGGCTTCGGTGAGAAAGCGGTGGCGGTTGTCGTAGCGGGGGGCTTTGCCGGCGGCCTTCTGGGCAGCGCGCATCTCCTCCAGCTCCGCCTCGCTGACGTAGCAGCGGTAGGCCAACCCTCGATCCAGAAGCTGCTGTACCACCGCTTGATAGCGCTCGATGCGCTTGGATTGGTAGACCGGCCCTTCGTCCCAGTCTAGGCCCAACCAGGCCAGGCCCGCCAAAATGTTGCGGGTGTAGTGGGGCAAAGAGCGGTCGCGGTCGGTGTCCTCGATGCGCAAAATGAACCGGCCACCGTGGCGACGGGCATACAGCCAGTTGAACACTGCCGTTCGGGCGGTGCCGATGTGCAGATTTCCGGTTGGGCTGGGGGCAATGCGAACACAAACACTCACAGGTCTAAGGATCCCAAGCAGAGTATCCCGATCCTAGTCGGCGGCGAGATCCTTTGTCATGTTGGCGTTCTATTGGGTTGCAGGCGGTTGCCAATCGAGGCATTTCGAGTAGAATCCGCCTTAGCTGCCGGTCAAAAGGTAGGCTTCATGGGGATCCAAGTCAATGAGCAACGTTCAAACCCCGCTTTTTTCCGGTGTTGAGGAAAAGCTGTAGCGCAGGAGGAATCACAGCACATGCGTCTGACTTCGGCCATTCTTCTGGGTTGTCTATCCGCCGGGATCCCGGCTGGATCCGCCTTGGCCCAAATTGCCTATCCTTCTTATCCGGTGGGAGATGCCCTAGACAGGATCCTGTTGGATACAGGTAGGAATGTGGATCCGGTCACTTTCCCTGAAGAAGTGGTGCGCTCCCAGGCTCGACAAACCACCGCCTTCTTCACGACTTTGCTGAACCAGCGCACCAACATCCCACCCCTGCGCCCGCTGGATTTGCCCAGCCCCTATCAGGCTTCGGTTCGTACCCAGGCCGGATATTACCGCGTCACCCAGACAGAGCCCGTTTTGGATTTTGAAATCTTGCGCTAGGCAAGGCAGGTATTCAGGGCCTACTCCAGCACCGGTCTGCTGCTGTCAGAATCCTCCTCCTGTGGGGCGGGGAGTATGTCAAAATTCGGCAAGAACCCTTGAGTGGCCGCAATGATCCCACCGGATGGATCCTCCCTTTCCTCTGTCCCTGCTTGGCATAGCCTCACCCTTGCCGCCGCCATCCAGAAGTTGCAGACCGATCCCGATCGCGGCCTCACCACTCAGCAGGTAATCCAGAGGCAGCGGGAGTATGGCCCCAATGAGCTGATCACCTCCTCTGGCCGTAGCTCCTGGCAAGTCCTGCTGGATCAATTCCGCAACGTCATGCTGCTGATGCTGATCGCTGTAGCCGCGATCTCGGCCACTTTGGACTTGCAAGAAGGCGAGTTTCCCAAAGATGCCCTGGCCATTTTGTTGATCGTCGGCCTCAACGGCAGCCTGGGCTATTTGCAAGAAAGTCGGGCGGAAAAAGCGCTGGCAGCCCTGAAAAAACTGGCT
>NZ_JANSIO010000384.1:0-1533 GCF_047462195.1 Synechococcus sp. R3-13
GTTCAGCAGTGTTCAGCGTAAATGTATCAGGAGGATCTGTCGTAATGCCTCTTTCAGTTGTGGGTACTGGAAGGTAAAGCCCATCTGCAAAGCCGCTTGCGGGATCACTTTCTGCCCCGTCAAAACCACTTGAGCTGCCTCGCCCAACAGCAGTTCCAACGCCAGCTCCGGCACAGGCAACCAAGAGGGACGACCCAAGACCTGGCCTAAGGTTCGGCAAAACTCTTCCATCTGCACCGGGTTGGGAGCGGTGGCGTTGAACACTCCGGATCCCTGCTCCAGCAGGAAGCAGACCAAGCTCACCCAATCCTCGCGGTGGATCCAAGACAGCCATTGTTTGCCGGAGCCGATCGTTCCGCCGATAAAGAACTGAAAGGGGGCCAGCATCTGCCCCAGCGCTCCTCCATCCGGCCCCAACACAATCCCCGTGCGCAGGATGGCCAAACGGATCCCCAATTCCTCAACCGGCCGGGCGGCAGCTTCCCAGGCCTGACAGACTCCTGCCAGAAAATCTTGGGCCGGGGGATCCGTCTCTGTTAAGGGTTCTCCTGCCGGATGGGATCCGTAGTAACCCACCGCCGAGCTGCTGATCATCACCTGGGGCTTTTGGTTGAGGGAGGCGAGGGCTTGGACAAGGGCCTGGGTGGTTTCCACACGGCTACGACGGATTTCTTTTTTCTTGGTCTCTGTCCAGCGAGAAGAAGCCAAAGGCTCTCCGGCCAAGTTGACAATCCCCTCGTACCCTTCCAGGGCGGCTGCCCAGGCTTGCGGTTGGTAGGGATCGTAGGGCAGCAGCTTGAGGTTGGGGGATTCCCCCAAAATGCGGCGGGCCTGCTCCGGGCGGCGGGTCAAGACCAAAACCTGATCCCCTTGCTCCAGCAAACGGGCCACCAAGCGACGCCCGATAAAACCACTCCCCCCCGTGATGGCAATGCGCATGATGTGGATCCGACTTGCATCTGCACAAGCCCTGTGCCGCCCTTGTCCTTTGAACGGTGCAGAGCCTTTCCGCTATTCGAACCTCTAGCCTAGCGCGTTTCCTGCCCCGCGTTGGCCATTGCCTGGGATCCCGCCATCCGTTTGCTGAGCTTGGCGAAGTGGCAGAGCCCAAGAAAGCCCAAGAATAAAAATGTTTTGCGGCAAAGCCTGACACACCTGGAAAAATCGGCTTCAATAGGCCCTAGCTGCGCTTCTTGGCAGCAGAGGTGGTTCATCGTCCCCCTATTTTCTTCCCTTCACCCGTGACACCCAAGTCTTCTTCCCGTACCCCGGCTCGCCACGTGTCTATGCGTGCAGAGCAGGTTGCTGGGCCGCGGCTGGACATCTCTGTTGCTCCACGAGTGCATCGCTCCCAAGGGCAGGGATCCCTGGTGCGGGCAGGGTTTCCCTCCTCTCTCCCAATTTCCGGTCGGCGGACGATCCCTGTCCAGCGCTCCCGCCGGCGCGGACGGCAAGAACCTGGCCACGAGCCTCAAGTCTGGGAGATGGCCTGTCACATCGGGGTGAATGTCTTGTTTACGGCGGCTGCCCTCA
>NZ_JANSIO010000385.1:0-807 GCF_047462195.1 Synechococcus sp. R3-13
CCCCGCTCTGATGTGCGCTACTTTGTCAGCACGGCCAGCTCTGCCTGGATAGACACACGACTAGGAATCTACGAGCCCATTCAAGAGCTGCATCGCGTGCAGGAGCGACTGAGGGTATTTGTTGGCCGAGGCTGTCCTGGGGTGATAGCCGCGGACTTGCTGGACTTGCCGCGGCTGGAGCTGTACGTGGAAGAGGGGTTTGGGGATCCCTGTGGTCTGCTGGAGCAGAAGGGAGTGCCCGAGCGAGTTCATGAGGTGAGGGGGGAGCCGAGCAGTTGGCCCAGCTTTGATGCGGTGGTGTGCACAGCTCAGGACTTGCAGCGGCTGGGGCGGCCTTTGAGAACCAGCTTTGCTTTCATCCTGGGAGAAGACACCCAGCTCCTCTTTGCCAATGCGGGAAACATAACAGAAACTTTTCTCATTGACTTAATCCAAAAGGGCAGCTCTGCTCCGTCAGCTTGGTTGCGGGGGTACGAAGGCCTTGAGTATGAAGGGACAGTAGCCAGCCTGAGCCGCATCTATCAGCCTGCGGCTTCCATTCTTCCTGATGTCAAGGTTGTCGTGGATGTGAGAGCGGGGGTGGGCGTGGCCAGCGCTTGTTTCAGGACTTTTCACCCTGAGGCGGCCATTCATTGTTTCGAGACGAACCCTTTGGCCTTGCACCTACTGCAGCAGAATGCTTTGACTTTGGAGAACTGCTTTGTGCATCCGGTGGGACTGGCGGGGCAGGATAGTTGCAGAACCCGTCGCCTCTGGCCGGAGGATCCTCAGGCCGAGTGGGGAGTGGAGCAGCTGCTCCCTTTCCGG
>NZ_JANSIO010000386.1:0-501 GCF_047462195.1 Synechococcus sp. R3-13
CCCGACTTCTTGCGCCCCGGAGTGCGGCAGTGGTGGGGATCCTGGCAACGGGTTCTCACCCAAGCCGGTGTGGATGGCATCTGGAACGACATGAACGAGCCGGCCCTCAACGACCGCCCCTTTGGAGACGGCGGCCAGATCGTCGATATCCCCCTCGATGCCCCCCAAGGCCCACCCGACGAACCCACCACCCACGCCGAAGTTCACAACCTGTACGGCCTGCTGATGACACGCGCTTCCCGTGAAGGCTTGGAACAGCTCAACCCCAACCGGCGCCCCTTCGTGCTGACTCGCTCCGGCTTTGCTGGGATCCAGCGCTGGGCTGCCGTCTGGACAGGCGACAACCAATCCTCCTGGGAACACCTGGAGATGTCCCTGCCCATGCTCCTAAACCTGGGCCTGTCGGGAGTTAGCTTTGTCGGCGCGGACATCGGCGGCTTCGGTGGCAATGCCACTCCCGAGCTGTTTGCCCGTTGGATGCAAATGGGAATTCTTTACCCC
>NZ_JANSIO010000387.1:0-1162 GCF_047462195.1 Synechococcus sp. R3-13
GGCAATAGCTGCGTTGCTTTCTTCAAGGGTGAACTCCAGGAAAGGAGGCTCTGTCACCTCGACTTCAGCCCAGGACTCCGTCTCGCCAACGCGAGCGGATGGGATGGGATCCTTCTGCTCGGGAACAAGAAGAGGATGTCTCCACGGCAGAGAACGGGAGCGGACAACATTCAGGTCAAATGGGGGCGCGTCCAGGGTAGAAGCTCGAGCTGCAGGAGCAAACCAAAGCAGCAACGCCCACAGAGCCGGTGCCGGCCACCTTGCCCAGCGCCAATAGGAATAGGGGATCCCTGCCATAGACTTTGCTAACTCACTAGTGTACCGTCCGCTTTGGATTTTGCCAGGGAGTGGCTGAAGCGAAGAGGACGTCATAGCTGCGCAACGCTAACGCGACTGGCCGGCATCGTCTCAGGAACCGTTGGGTCACAGCCGGCGGATCCCATGCCAAACTTTGGTTTAGAATATTTTTAGATTCGAGATTCAGTCTCACTCATTTGAACTTGGGGAGGCCAACCTTTAGCCTTGCCAAGGATATCCCTCTTCTGCAGCGCTCCACTGGGATCTAGCTTCCTGCCCTTTCCCGTCCTGTTTTGTTCATTATCTCTACCAACTCAGGAGTTTCTTATGGCCGTTCCAAATGGTCATTCCGGCACGCTTCCAGAGCAAGAGGCTTCTTCTATGGGAAAGGACGCCCTCCCGCTAACGCAAACGGGTAACGCTCTAAACCTGGCTCCCCTGCCTGCTGATGGAGCCTCCGGGGCTGCTCAGATGCCGGTACTGCTGGGGGAGAAATCCGGCCCGCCCGTGTTTCCCAGCCCTGTCAAGTTCAGCGAAATTGAGATTGACCACCGTCCGGTTGGGGCTTCAACCCTGAAAGTGGTGGATTACTATGCCGACGGACGTCCAGTTGCTGCTGCAACTCTCAAAGTCGTGGACACTTGGGGGGAGGGACGCCCAACGGTTGCCTCTGGCGCCAAATTCATCCATGACCCCGCGCTCAATCGGCCGATAATGGCCGATGGCCTGAAAATTGCCAAAACCTTTATGGGCAACCGACCCATTGAGGCCAGCCCTCTCAAGGTGCTGCGCTAGCCCGGATCCCCAAGGTGGGCCAGGGATCCCCTTGCTAACCTAGGTTGTGTTGATCTTTCATTTGAGCCAA
>NZ_JANSIO010000388.1:0-2481 GCF_047462195.1 Synechococcus sp. R3-13
GGTTTGGGCCGGGGTCGAGGAGGCTTCACAATGCGGGAGGCGCCCAGCTTGCTGCGCACCAACTCAGCTTGCTCCGGAGAAATGGTGCTGCTGTGGGTTTTGAAAGGGATCCCCAGTTGCTCACAAACCTCCAGCACATCCCGACTGTCACGCCCCATCTCACGGGCAATATCATAAATTCGAACTTTATCGGTCATTCGTCTGCTAGCCTCTGCTCCTTTACTTCTCGTCAGTTTTACTATCCAAACTCAATGGGAACCAAGTTATTGGGTTGAGCCGAACCTTTCGGGCTTGCGGGGGCTTCCTCCGGCGCATCGAGAACAGCTCGGCAATCCTCCGGGGATCCGGCCTGAAGGGAACCCAGGTCTGAAGCTGCTCTGGCAACATCCGCAGGGGACATCCAGTAGGGCAGCCAGGGAAAGAATAGGTGGAAACAGCGCCTCCAGAATAACCTCTCTGCAGCTCCTCCAGCCTGACCTCAGTTTTCCGGCCAACTCCCATTCTGACAGTTGAGAGGGGCTGTCGTGTAGTTCGCAACCTGATGAACCTAAAAGGGCGTTTAAATATCTTACCTATGTTTGGGAATACCTCTGAGGCTCAGGCTTTTGGAGGAGATGCCCCTAGCAATCCTGCTCAAGAGAATCCAACAGCCGTTGAAACAACGAGTCAGGCACCGGTGCCTTGAGGGCTCGGTTTATCTGTTGCTTGCGCCGGGCTGCTTGCAGACATTCCAGCCGCCGACAGACATAGGCAGAACGCCCCATACCCTCATCCAAAAGCACTTGGTGGGAATCAAATTGCCTGACCAGCCGCCACAGTTGTGAGCGAGGAAACAACTGGCGACAGCCTACACAACGGCGCAGCGGATCGGCACCCGGCAAGAGACTCTATCCTGCTGGTACACTACAAGCAAGCCCTATCCAGCCTACTCCAAATCCAGCGCCCGCGATCGCAGAAACTCAAAGAAATACTCCACCAACTGGGGATCCCGCCACCCTCTGGCTGTTTCTTCCCGCAAAATGTCTATAGCCTCTTGAGCAGTGAAAGCTCGCTTGTAAGGTCGCTCTGAGGTGAGGGCGTCGTAGATGTCGATGATCTGAAAGATGCGGGCCACCAGAGGGATCTCTTCCCCCTTGAGGCCGTCGGGATAACCGCTGCCATCCCAACGCTCGTGGTGGTGACGGATGAGGGGCAACACCTCTTTCATGGTGCGTAGTGGGCGGCAGATTTGCTCCCCGATCAAGACATGGGATTTCATCACCTCCCACTCTTCCGGCGTATGCTTGCCTGTTTTACCCAAAATGGCATCGGGTATGCCCACTTTGCCGATGTCGTGCAGGTAACCTCCCCACATCAGCACCTTGATCAGGGGACGGGGCAGATGCAAAAACTCGCCGAAGCTCTTGGCCATTTGTGCCAGGCGCTCACAGTGATCCCCGGTGGTGGGATCCCGGCTTTCCACACTGCGGGCAATGGCGAACAAAACCTGGGCAGCATGATCCAAGTCTTCATTGAGGTGCTTTTGGCGAACGAGGGAACGCACCCGCGCCAACAATTCCGACTCGTCAAAGGGCTTGCTCAAGAAATCATCTGCCCCAGCTTCAATACCGCGCACGCGATTTTTGCGATCGCTGGCCGCTGTAATCAGCACCACCGGGATCAAACGCGTCTCGTCATTGGCTTTGATGCGCCGACAGACCTCGAACCCATCCAACCCCGGCATCATCACATCCAGCAAGATCAGATCCGGCTGGAAGGTTTTCAACATCTGCAGGGCTTGATTGCCGTTTTCGGCCTCGCTGACCCGGTAGCCAATGCTCTCCAGCAGATCCCCCAGCAGCAGGCGGCTGTTGGGCTGATCATCCACGACCAAAAGGTGACCAGCCTCAGCCTGATCCGCAAAAGGTGTGACAGGGATCCCAGCCGTTACGGGCATCTTGGGCATCTCGAGTTTGGCAAGTTGGGCGCAGGAGGAGCCGGTCACCGCACAATTCCAGTTGCAACACTTCTACAGTAATCCCATCAGAGAAAAAAGAGCATCAGGCTTTACACTGAGCTGCTCTAAGAAAGGGAAGGGTTTTTTCCCACCAATCCAGAACTTTGTGAGCACTTGTACAGAGCCTAGATATCCTGGAAGCCTCTTTCTGTTTAGTCTGATACAGATGCTTCGGAGAGTGGATGCCCCACCCAACTCCCCAGGCTCCCACGTCAGCGCACTTGGCCATTTCCACTGGCCGGTTAAGTACCGTTTTTAACCATCGGCTATTTGCTCACCTCTGCCCTGCTCAGTTCTCCTCCGTAATACACCTCGCAGGACTGTTCTCATTGTGGCTACCGGGTGAAGAAGACGCTGTCCACTCTCCCCAAAGAACTCCGTCCCGCTGACGCGAACGAAAGAGGGAACGCCTGGGGAGGTGAGCACCGCTGCCGTGGAGGCGAGACCTGATATGGTAAGTGCTGTCGCAGAACCAGGAACCAGAA
>NZ_JANSIO010000388.1:2491-5253 GCF_047462195.1 Synechococcus sp. R3-13
AGTATGTCAAAAATCAGCACTCAAGCTAAAAAGCCACGCCCTCCGGCTGAGGCCAAGGTAGCCTGACGGTGGAACCAACCCTTTTCCCGGATTCTCTATGAAGCCGCTACGGACGTTCAAGGTCACTCCCTACTTGCCTGCTCCGCTGGAAAGTCTGCGCTTGCTGGCTTACAACCTGCATTTTAGTTGGAACGTGGAAACCCGCAGCCTATTCCGTCGCATGGATCCGGATCTGTGGGATGCCTGCAGCCACAACCCGGTGGCTTTTCTAGGTCGGATCCGGCAGGAACGGCTGGATGAATTGGCGGAGGATCCCGGCTTTTTGGCCCAGTTGGAACGGGCCAGCCAACAACTGCAGAGCTACCTGCAGGAGGACACTTGGTATCGCAAGTATCGTTCGGCCCAAGCGGTGGAAGGGGAGTGCTACGCCTATTTTTCGGCAGAGTTTGGTTTGGCGGATTGTCTACCCCTCTACTCAGGCGGCTTGGGGGTGTTGGCCGGGGATCACCTCAAGGCGGCCAGCGATCTGGGCTTGCCCCTGGTGGGTGTGGGCTTGCTCTACCAAAAGGGGTATTTCCGCCAGTACCTCAACCCCGACGGCTGGCAGCAGGAACGCTACCCAGTTAACGATTTCTTTAACATGCCCCTGGAGCTGCAGAGAGATGCGGAGGGTCAAGAAATTCGGATTGAGGTGGATTATCCCAACCGCAAGGTGTTCGCCCGCATCTGGAAGGTGATGGTGGGGAGGGTGCCCCTGTATCTTCTGGACACCAACATCGAGCCCAACAGCCAGTACGACCAAGACATCACCGATGAGCTGTACGGTGGCGACCAAGATCTGCGCATCCACCAGGAGATCATGTTGGGGATCGGCGGCGTGCGGGCTTTGCGCGCCCTTGGGATCCATCCCACCGTCTACCACATGAACGAAGGGCACTCGGCCTTTTTGGCGGTGGAGCGGATTCGCCTGTTGATGGTCGAGCAGGGGCTGAGCTTTGAAGAGGCCTGGCAGGTGGCCAAGTCCAGCCAGATGTTTACCACCCACACGCCGGTGCCCGCCGGGATCGACCTATTCCCGCCCGACAAGATCGATTACTACCTCGGCTTCTACTACAGCCAGATGGGCCTGAGCCGGGAGCGCTTTTTGGCTTTGGGACGGGAAAATACTGGCGACTTCCAATCTCCCTTCAGCATGGCAGTGCTGGCCATCAACATGGCCTCTTTTGTGAACGGTGTGAGCAAGCTGCATGGGGCGGTTTCCCGCAAGATGTTCAGCCGGCTGTGGCCTGGGATCCCGCTGGAAGAAGTGCCGATTACTTCCATCACCAACGGGGTACATGTCCGCACCTGGGTGGGGGAGGAGAACCAAGCCCTCTACGACCGCTACCTGGGGCCGGATTGGGCAGAGGCTCCTCCTTCGGATCCCCTCTGGCAAAAGGTGGATCGGATTCCGGATGGGGAATTGTGGCGGGCCCACGAGCGCAGCCGCTCCCGCCTGATTAACTTTACCCGCGAGCGCTTGATGGAACAGCTCCAGAAACGGGCTGCCTCAGCGGCTGAGATCCAACGGGCCTCTGAGGCCCTCAACCCGGAGGTGCTTACCATTGGGTTTGCCCGCCGCTTTGCCACCTACAAGCGGGCCACCCTTTTGTTCCACAACCTGGAACGGCTCAAGGCTTTGCTCAACCATCCTCAGTACCCGATGCAGTTTATCTTTGCCGGCAAGGCCCACCCCCGCGACATACCCGGCAAAGAGCTGATCCGCCAGATCGTGCAGGTGTCGCGGCAGCCGGAGTTTCGCCAGCGCTTGGTTTTCATTGAGGACTACGACATGTATGTCACCAGCTTGATGGTGGCCGGGGTGGATGTGTGGCTGAACAACCCCTTGCGCCCCCGGGAGGCCAGCGGCACCAGTGGCATGAAGGCGGCAGCCAACGGTGGACAGAACCTCAGTATTTTGGACGGCTGGTGGGACGAGGCTGACTATTACCAGACCGGCTGGCCCATTGGCCGCGGTGAGGAGTATGAGGATCGCGCCTATCAAGATGAGGTGGAGTCGAATGCCCTCTACGACTTGCTGGAACAGGAGGTTGCCCCTCTCTTTTATCAGCGCGGCAGCGATGGCCTACCCCACCAGTGGATCCAGCGCATGAAGCAGGCGATTCGCCTCAATTGCCCCCAGTTCAGCACGCAGCGCATGGTGTTGGAGTACGTCCAGCGAGCCTACATTCCCCTGAGCAACTACTTCGACCGCATGCGCCGTGACCACTTCGAGTCGGCCCGCCAGTTCGTTCGTTGGCAAAACCACCTGCAGGAGCATTGGTACAACATCCAGGTTCTCAACGTCCAGATCGAAACCCCGAAGAAAGCTGCCGCTGCCGGCCTTGCCTTGGCACAGGATGACCAAGTGGTGATGGCCAGGGATCCCCTCACCGTGACGGTGGAAGTGCGGCTGGGATCCCTGCAACCTCAGGATGTGATTGTGCAAGCTTATCAGGGGCCGGTCAAGGATGATGGCCAGATTCAGAAAGGACAGGCAATCTCCCTGCGCTATGTGGAGACGCTGGAGGATCGGGCCATCTTTTCCGGCCAGATTTGCTATGAGGCCAGCGGCTTGCAAGGGTTAGCCATCCGCTTGCTGCCCTTTCACCCCGATATGCACGATCCCTATGAGCTGCGGTTGATGCTCTGGGCGTGACATACTCCCATCACTGACTCTACGGGTACAGTGTGGGCTTCTCGCTTCATCGGGGAGCCTACGC
>NZ_JANSIO010000389.1:0-2696 GCF_047462195.1 Synechococcus sp. R3-13
ACAAAGCCGAAGCCGCGGCATTTGCCTGTTTTCCGATCCCGGATCACCTTGGTGGAAATGACCTCACCGGCAGAGCGAAAGAGCTTCTCCAGTGCCTGACGATCCACCTCTTCCGGCAGATTTCCAACATACAGACGCACAGGCATGATCCAGCGAAGCTCCTAATCGAAATAACAAAAGGCCAAAATGCAAAGTGCTACATCTAGGGCGCTCAAGCCCATAACATCAAACCCGGAACCCGGTAGTCCATCGTCACACCATAGCGCGCCGCAAAGCGCAACCCTTCGCAATCACGAAGCTATTTTTTAATTTACCTCAACCTGGAGCCGCGAAGACGAGGAGAACGGTTTTTGTGAACGACTGCTTTGTACAGCCGGTTTGTACAGCCGGCTTTTGCAGCTAAGCTAAGCCGGTGTTGTTCAGGCGATCCCGATGTTGAAAAGGTCGCGCCTGGGGGCCTGTGTAGTCGGCTACAAGATGTCCTTGCCCTCGCAGTTGGTAGCGGTAAGTCACCAAGCCTTCTAAGCCCACCGGGCCGCGCGGCGGCAGTTTTTGGGTGCTGATGCCCACTTCTGCCCCAAAGCCGTAGCGAAACCCGTCGGCAAAGCGGGTGGAAGCGTTGTGAAAGACCCCCGCTGCATCTACTTCATCCAAAAATCGCCGGGCAGCAGCGGCATCCTCGGTTACAATCGCTTCGGTATGGCGGGATCCGTACTGCTGGATGTGGGCAATGGCCTCGTCAAGGGAGCCCACCACTTTAATAGAGAGGATCAAATCGGCATACTCGGTGCTCCAGTCGGCTTCGCTGGCCGGGATCAGATCGGGCACCAGCTCGCGGCAGAGGGGATCCCCCCGCAATTCCACCCCCTTCTCCCGCAGGGCCTTGACCGCCAGAGGCAAAAAGTGGGGGGCTATGGCCTCGTGAACCAGCAGGGTCTCGATGGCATTGCAGGCGGCGGGGTACTGGGTTTTGCTGTCCACCGTCAGCTTGATCGCCATGTCCACATCCGCTGCCCGATCCACGTACAGGTGACACAGGCCATCGGCATGGCCCAATACCGGGATGCGGGTATTCTCCAGGATGTAGCGGACAAAGCTGCTGGAGCCGCGGGGAATGATGAGATCCACTAGCCCCTCCAGTTGCAGTAGGGCCTTGACCTCGGCGCGGCTGGTGAGCAACTGCAGGGATCCCTGGGGAAACTCTGGGATCTGCTGCAGGCCCGCCTGAATGGCCGCCATCAAGGCTTGACAGGAGAGCAAAGCTTCGGATCCCCCCTTGAGCAAGACGCTATTGCCGGTTTTCACCGCCAGGGCAGCAATTTGCACCAGAGCATCGGGCCGCGACTCGAAGATCACCCCCAGCACCCCCAAAGGGTAGGTGCGCCGTTCCAAAATTAGCCCCTCGTCCAGTTCCCGGATCAGCAAAGCTCGGCCCACCGGATCCCCCAGCCGGATCACCTGCCGCACTCCGGCCACCATGTCGGCCAGTTTGTGGGCGTCCAGCTTCAGGCGAGCATAGGCAGATGCCGACAACTCCCCGGCTTTCACCATCTCCGCCGCCCGCTCCAAATCCGCCCGGTTGGCGGCCAAGATAGACTCTTGGTGCTCCAACAAGGCAGTGGCCATGGCCTCTAGAGCGGCATTCTTAATAGCCGTGGGCAAGGTGGCCGTGTGTTGGGCAGCAGCGCGGGCCAACTGCACTTGGGACAGCAGCGGGCGGTCTGAAGCAGAGGCAAGCGAGCTGGGGCAATCGGTGGCGAGGGACATAGAGTCAAACAGGGGCAAAGGTGCCCATTGATATGAAGAAGAGCTGTGAGGATAAGTTGTGTTGAACTGTGATCCCAGGAGCACCCCCAGAAGGGATCCCTATGCTAGGTTGGGCACAGTCGCTTGGGGGTATCTGTAGCCTACCAAAGTCTGGATCCCACTTGCTGCAGCAGGGGAGCCTTTCCTTGCTCTCGATGCTTCTAAGCTGAAGTTTGGATAGGGGAAAACCCTTGCTCGAAACCCAGTTCCCTGACGATTAGAGATCCACCTCGTCAACCTCGATTTAGCGCCTTCCAGGAGAGCCAATGAGAAAGCGTGGGTTTGTGGTTAGTGCAACGGCTGCGGTGATGACAGCGGTGTCGCTGGTCGGCGTGCAGCTATCTATGCCGGGTTGGGCGGGGTTTCGCCGGGATCCCAAAGAGGTGGTGGACGAGGTTTGGCAAATTGTCAATCGGGAATATGTGGATCCGTCTTTTAATTCCCTGGATTGGGAAGCGGTGCGGCGGGATCTGCTCAGCCGAGAGTATGCCACCCGAGAAGATGCCTACGCGGCCATCCGGGAAGCCCTGAAGAAACTGAACGATCCCTACACCCGATTTCTGGATCCGGATCAGTTTGCCAGCATGCAAATCGATACATCCGGTGAGCTGACCGGGGTGGGGATCACGCTGGGCATGGATCAGGAGACAAACGAGCTGGTGGTGATCTCCCCCATTGAAGGGTCTCCTGCCGACCGGGCCGGGATCAAATCCAAAGACGTGATCGTGCGCATCGACGACAAGTCCACCGAAGGCATGGACACCAACGCTGCAGTCAACCTCATTCGGGGCGAGCCGGGTACGCGGGTGCGGCTGACCATTCGCCGCGAGGGGGAAGGGCTGAAGGTGTTCGATTTGGTGCGGGAAAGAATTGAGCTGGCCACCGTGCGC
>NZ_JANSIO010000390.1:0-2110 GCF_047462195.1 Synechococcus sp. R3-13
CAGCGTACCCCCACCAGCGGCCAGTACAAGGGATCCCTTCCTTGAAGGTGGGTCGCCCTCACCGTCTGAACTCGCTCCGGATCCGCTCCCACCAGGAAAACAAACGAACCGCTTACCGGATGAGAATCGGCAGAAATGGCCCGCCAGCTGACAATGTAAACCCCCTCTGGGATCTCCTGGGGCAGATCCCCCTGCGGCGCGTTGCCGGTGCTCACCACGTTTTCCAAAGCTAGCGCCCGTCCGCTGCTACCCAAAACCTGGAGTTGCGTGATCCGCACCGGCTCATTGAAAACAAGCCGCACCTGGGCCGGAGCTTCCTGCAACACTGCCCCATCCTCCGGGAAGGTGGATAGCAAGCTGGCATGGGCAAAAACGGGCTGGATCCCGGCCACCCACAGCAAGGCGCAGAGGATCCCAGACCAAATCCAAGCAAAACCCCTTTTGGGATGAAACATGCTCCTAAGCAGACCGCTTAGCGGGTACCGTGACCATGCCCATGTCCATGCCCGTGGCCGTGCCCATGTCCACTGTCTCCACCCGTCAGCTTCAGCAGCGGAGCCGGCTCCGGCAAACTGTTGGGATCCTCGCCAGGCTGAGCCACCTGAATCCAGCGGTACATGCCCTGCTCGCACTCCTGAATCACTGGGATGGGGATGACCTCACCGGGGCGATTCGGCAGCTTGAGGCTGATGCTGAACTCATCCATGAACTCATCGGGCAGCGAGCCGCCGCTCCAGATCACCTCGGCAACCGTTTCGGTAATCATCTTCCCATGCGACTCATAGGGGGTCTCCAGCGGCTTTTTGACCGTCTCGATTTTCCACAGGGGATGCACCATCGGCTTCACAGAGACGAATCCCTCCGGAATCTGCACCCGCAGGCGCACGGTCGGGGATCCATCGCAGCCATGGGGCACCCGAAAGGTGAGCTTGGCAAAGCTGCCCGCCGGGGCCTCTTTGGGATGGACGGTGACATGGGCCCAGGCAGAGGAAAGGGGTAAAAAACTCATTCCCAGGGCCAGCAGAGATTTCTTGGCCAGGGTCAAGTAACTTTGCAGACTGAACATTCGCAGATGCTCCTTACAAGCCTGTAGAGAAAGAGAAAAATGCAGTGTTTGTTTGTCAAAACCTAGGGATGGTGATGGGATCCGTGGGATTCCGTTACGCTCATGCTGTGCTGTCCCCAACTGGAGAGGCCCATCGACACCAGGCCGGCACTGGCCAAGCCCATCGACACCAGCCCGAAGGAGAGCGCTCCCATAGCCACCAGGCCGATAGAGAGGATGCCGTGAGTCACCACGCCGATGGCCACTACCCCATGGGCAGAAATGCCCACCGCCACCAAGCCATGGGCTCCCACGCCAACCGACAAGATTTTGCGGCGGGATCCCTGTCCTTCACATCCCTGCTCGTGAGGCAGCCGCTCCACTGGTCTCCCCTGGAGCAAGGCTGGATCTTGAGTCCTCTCTTTGGCCACTAGCCTTTACTCCAGTTGTGCTCAGCGCGATCCAAAACGTAGGCCGCCACCGCCTCGATCTCCTCCGGCTTGAGAATCTTGGCAAAAGCCGGCATGGCCCCTTTGCCGTTTCTCACTTGGGCCTGGATCAGCTCAGGGGTGTCTACGTGGTACTCATGAAGAGCCGCCAGAGAAAGGTTTTTCGCTGCCACCAAAGTGTTGCGCCCGTTCAAGTGACAACCCACACATTTGGCCTGAAAGACCTTGGCTCCCAAGGCCAAATCAGGCTCAGCAGAAGCCATTTGCGGGCCTAAAAAGAGGGCAAATACTGCCACCAAAAGCCCGATAAAAAGGTTGATCATTCGCATTTTCATCTCAGGGACTGACCGAAAACTAGCCTTTAAGGCCCGCCCATTATCCCAAGCCCGTTGGGCCAGGTCAAAAGACAGCCTGTCGAGTTTCCCCCGGCTACTATAAGGTCAGGATCCCCCGAAGCCATGAGCGGTCTGCCCCCCGATTTCATTCAGTTGGTGCGCCAAAAGGCCGACCTCGTGGAAGTGGTGGCCGAAAAAGTGGTGCTGCGCAAGCAGGGGAAGAACTTTGTTGGGCTTTGCCCTTTCCACAACGACCACAAACCCAGTTTTCAGGTCAGCCC
>NZ_JANSIO010000391.1:0-1185 GCF_047462195.1 Synechococcus sp. R3-13
GCGCGAAGCCCACGCTGTACCTGTAGGGTCAGCGATGGGAGTATGTCACAGCTGAGTTCAACCCATTCTCTCAGCCCTTTCGAGGATGAGCCGATAGGAATAGAATTGCTTGAATTGTTCAGCCAACCGTTGGCTAGAGGCGTTTGGCCTCTACCGTCTTGGGCAGAGACAAAGGCTCCGGCAGCTCCGGGATGGACAATTCCCAACCGTTGCTCAAGGTGAAAATGGTTTCCCCGGCCTCTGAACGGGTGGCCACAACCGATTCTTCCAGATCTTTTTTGGGAACGTAGACCATCAAATGCCCGTAGGCACTTTCGTGCAGGATGACTTTCATAGCCCTTTCTCCACAAGTTCCAGCTCTTGGGCACGGCACCCCACCACCAAGCCTTTGGCCAAGCAGTGGACGGCATAGACGTAAAACCGTTGTAGAAAGGTGCCAATGGAGATGACATAGCCTTCGTCGCCGGGAACGGCTAAGATTTTCCCCACCGGCTGGCCGAAGAAGGTGCCATCGTTGCGGATGACCTTACGGATGCGGACTTTGTCGCCCAGCTCAAATTGGGGAGGGCGATCCAGCTCCAGTTCGTCGCTCATGGGGTACCTCCTGTGATTTCTGCCAGCACCTGACAAAGCTCTTGGCGGGTTAGGCTGCGGCCTACTTGGCGCGCCCGTCGAGACACGGCTGCCAAA
The DNA here is from genome assembly GCF_047462195.1 of Synechococcus sp. R3-13. Classification (NCBI taxonomy): domain Bacteria; kingdom Bacillati; phylum Cyanobacteriota; class Cyanophyceae; order Synechococcales; family Synechococcaceae; genus Synechococcus; species Synechococcus sp. R3-13. The sequence continues at coordinate 691 of NZ_JANSIO010000391.1, forward strand.
ATGGCCTGAGATTTGGAAGTTTCCTTTCCGGACAAGCGGTTAGACAACATCGGGATGGCTCTCCTCTGGGATGGGTTCTGGAGTGTGTTGCGCCCATTGCGTCAGCGTTGCGCGGCAATAACGGGCCAGCTCCGCGGGCGGGATCGGATGCTTGCAGTGGGTGACGTGCTGCCGCACCTGTTCCAGGAGCTTTTCCAGTTGGCCAGGTGGGATCTGCTCGACAGGGATCCCCTGTTCCTTGAGGATCTGGAGCAGCAAATGCCTGCCGGAGTGTTTGCCCAACACCAGCCGCCGCTGGCTGCCCACGGCTTCTGGTGGGAAAGGCTCATAGGTCTGGGGATCCCGCAGCACCCCTGCAGCGTGAATGCCCGACTCGTGGGCAAAGGCGTTGTCGCCAACGATGGCCTTCCAGGGGGGGAGGGGAGCACCGCTGGCCCGCGCCACCTGTTGAGACAGCTCCCGCAGACGGCAGGTATCCACCCCAACATCGATCCC
>NZ_JANSIO010000392.1:0-3342 GCF_047462195.1 Synechococcus sp. R3-13
GGTGGGATGCGCCGGCCCGTTCCAACGCCTCTTTCACCGCCTGCTGCCGAGCAGAGCGCTGCTGCCAAGGCCAGCGGGGTTGCAACGCCCCCCAACCCAAAGCCACAAACTCCTCCACCACCATGGGGATCCCAGGATTGAACTGAAAACGTTGGGGCACGTAAGCCACCTGCTGTCGCACTGACGGGGGCAAATAGCCGGACAGGCGCACCGGCTCTCCCAGAATCCAAACCGAGCCGCACTGCCGCGGCAGGATCCCCAAGATGGCCTGCACCAAGGTACTTTTGCCAGCGCCATTGGGGCCGACAATGGCCGTATGGGATCCCGCCCTCAGCTCAAACGACACATTTTGCACCGCCAACTGGGATCCCCGATAGACCGTCAGCCCCTCGACGCGCAGGACAACCTCGCCGGAGCAGGAGATCATCGCCCCCTCGCCAGCAGGTGTTCGAGAGCAGCTTGGCCCAGCAGCGGCAATTGCAGGGGCAGGAAGGCCGTCTCCTTCTCAAAGGCGGAGACCAGGTTCTCCACGTTTTGCCGCAGGATGGTCAGGTAATATTCCGGCTCGATCCCCTCAGGGCCAGCGGTTTCGATGGGATCGAAAACGCGAACTTGGATCCCTAGGTCTCTGGCCAAAACCTCAAAGGGGTTGTTACTCCCCAGCTGCGGTTCCACCAGGATCGTCTTCAGGCCGGATGCCCGCACCGTCTCCATCACCCGCCGCACATCTTTGGGGGAGGGGCTGGCTTCAGGGATCTCCACCAAGAACTCGGCTTTGAGGTTGTAGCGCTCGGCAAAATAGGGGGCAAAGTCGTGGAAGACCACAAAGCTTCTTCCGGCAAAGGGAGCTAGCCGAGCGGCAATCTCCTCATCCAAAGCCTTGAGCTTCTCGATAAAAGCAGCCGCATTGGCCTGGTAGATCTCTGCCCCCGCCGGATCTACAGAGATGAGGCCATCACGAATATTTTCCACCTGCTGAATGGCCCGCCTGGGATCCAGCCAAATGTGGGGGTTAAACTCGCCGTGGCTGTGCCCATGAGAGTGTCCATGACCGTGCCCGTGAGAATGGCCGTGACTGTGTCCATGAGAGTGTCCATGGCCGTGACCGTGGGAGTGCCCATGCTCTGGCTCCTCAGCCCGCAAAGTTGGGATCCCTTCGCTGCTGTCAACGATTTGCAATTGGGGGTTCCCAGCGCTGGCGATCAACCCTTCCAAAAACGTTTCCATACCCAACCCGTTGATCACCAGCACATCCGCCTGAGCCAGCAAACGAACCTCCTCAGGTCGAGCCTGAAAGTCGTGGGGCCCCATCTGAGGGGGAAGGAGTGGCGTGACTTCTGCCCGATCCCCGGCCACAGCACGGGTAAATTGCGTTATCGGCAAAATCGTGGTCACCACCTTTGGGGGGCTGGATCCCTGCTGGGCTTGGGACTCTTCTTGGCGCATCTGCAGGCTTCCCAGGATCCCGACCGAGAGGGCGGCCAGCAGCGAGACCAGCGATCGCACCGGTCGAGCCGAACGGATAGAGTTAGCTTGATCAGTCATGAGCCTGAATACCTCACAAGACAACAGAGACAGCAGAGCTGGAAGCAACTGACTTCCCAAAAGCCAAGGCCCTCTGCCGCAGCATCGAAAACATGCTCACCAGACCGTTGCTCCTGGAAGGGCTAAGGCTGAAATTGAGGCCCATCTCCCGCACAAACTCTGGGGAAACCCCCAAAATCTCTTCCGGCGCTAGGCCACTTAGCCCCTCCACCACAATGGCCACCAAACCCTTGACCAACTGAGCATCGGCATCCCCTTGGATGTAGACCTTGCCCTCCCTAAACTCGGTGGCCAGCCACACCCGCGAAGCGCAACCTCTGACTAGGTTCTCCTCCTTCCTCTCCGCTTCGGGAAAGGGTGGCAGGCGCTTGGCATAGGCTAGGAGAAGCTCATACTTCTGCCGCGAGGTCTTGGCCTTCTGGAAGCGATTGACAATTTGCTGCAGAGCTGCGGGCATCCCTCAGCTTGTCTAGAGTGAGAATGATAATCAAACTCATCATAACACCCCCACTCAGCGAGGGCGCAGGGGCACCTGCAAACTTTTGGGACTGTCGTTACCGAAGCGAGCGATAGCCGCCACTTACTCCCCGTGGTGAGAGGACCAGTTGCCAAAGTTGGCTGGCCCGGGCCTTGAAGCTACCGGCACTCATCAGGAGATAGAGCCGCCACATGCGGCGAAAGCGCTCATCGTAGCGGTCGGCTAATTTTGGCCATGCCTGCTCGAAATTGGCGTGCCAGGCTTTTAAGGTGGCCACGTAATTGATCCCAAAATTGTGCCAGTCTTCCAGCACAAATAAGCCCTCAAAGGCTGCAGTAATCAGATGAGGCGAGGGCAGCATCGAGTTGGGGAAAATGTAGCGCTCAATCCAGGGATCCCGCCCCTGGTAGGCCACGTTGCTGCCGATGGTGTGCAGAAGAAACAAGCCATTGTCGTTCAACAAGCGGCGGGCTACCTGCATAAACGTTCGGTAGTTTCGGTAGCCAACATGTTCAAACATGCCGACAGAAAGGATGCGATCAAACTTTCCCTGGGTCTGGCGATAGTCTTCTAACCGAATCTCGACCGGCAGGCCGCGGCAGCGTTCGCTGGCCAGTTTGGCTTGCTCTTTGGAAACAGTAATCCCCACAACCTGCACCCCGTAGCGTTCGGCCAGGTACTGGGCTGTGCCGCCCCAGCCACAGCCGATGTCGAGCACCCGCATGCCGGGTTGGAGTTCCAGCTTGCGGGCAATGAGGTCAAGCTTAGCTTCTTGGGCTTCATCTAGAGTTTGCGCGCCCCCATCCCAATAGGCACAGCTGTAGATCATGCGGCGATCCAGCATGGCCTCATAGAGATCGTTGCCAATGTCGTAGTGGCGCTGGCCAATGACGAATGCCCCCTTGCCCCGCTGGCGGTTGATAAGGCAACTGTCCAACCCAAGCAAGGGCTGAGTTAGCCAACCCACCTGCTGCGGTGCCTGGGCAGTTAGGAGACGACAAACTAACTCATCAATGGCCTCGCAATCCCACCAGCCCTCCATGTAGGCCTCGCCAAAGCCCAGGGATCCATAGAGCAGGCAGCGCAGGTAGAGCCGCTCGTCGTGAACTTGAATATCCCAGGGCTGTGAGCCATTGAGGGTTATACCGGCAGCATCCAGAACTCGAAGCGCATACTGACGCGCCAGCCGGTGCAAGCTGTTGAGTCCTTTCCCCATCCCTAGGGATCCCTCACCACAGGGAAACTGACTCAACAAATACACCCCAAGGTGGCAAGGGATCCAACAAGTTGTTTCCAATTTCTAGGGATCCCCCCGAAGG
>NZ_JANSIO010000393.1:0-1395 GCF_047462195.1 Synechococcus sp. R3-13
ATTAATTCCACTTCCCCGAAGGGAAGCGACTGATTCATTAATAGTAAGTATCACCACTGATTGTGGCAATACTTGGATACGATTAGCATCTTATGGTAATAATACAGGCCCGAGTCCATTGGCTACAGCACCTGATATGACCACTGCATTTGTACCTACCCCATCACAATGGGCAACCAAGACAATAGGATTTAAGCCCGTATGCTTCTCAAACCGCCGCCAGAATCAGATTCCAATTGCGAAGTGGATGGGGAAATGTTACTTATCTGGATTTATTTAATACCTCCAACTGTTAGCGATGGCTACCAACGATAACATGATGGGTACTTCTATGAGTACACCAACCACCGTGGCTAACGACGCACCTGAATTAAGACCAAAAAGTGATATGGCCACGGCAACTGCGAGTTCAAAAAAATTACTGGCACCAATCATCGCAGCCGGTGCACAAACCGGATGTGATAAACGGAGCAATTTTCCACCCAGCCAGGTTATAAAAAATATGAAGTAGGTTTGAATGGTCAGTGGTATGGCTATCAACAAAATGGTGTATGGATGATCCAGTATGTGTTCGCCCTGAAAGGCAAAGAGTAAAACCAGGGTTGAAAGCAATGCTAGTATGGAAACAGGACGAAGTGCCGGAAGAAATTTTTGTTCAAACCAATCCTTTCCTTTTCGTTGAAGCAATATCCGATTGGTCAGATAGCCCGTAGTTAGCGGTATAACAACAAAAACAACCACCGAAGTAATCAGTACTTCATACGGTATCTGTATGTTGGTTACTCCCAGCAGCCATTTTACAATGGGTACAAATGCAACCAGCAGAATAAGATCGTTGACTGAAACTTGTATTAACGTATAATTGGCATCGCCTTTTACCAAATAACTCCACACAAACACCATGGCTGTGCAGGGTGCGGCACCCAGCAGAATGGCGCCTGCCAGGTACTGGTCTGCATCTTCCGGAGTGATCCAGGTAGCATACAGATTTTTAAAGAAAATCCATCCAAACAATGCCATGGTGAAAGGTTTGATCAGCCAGTTTACAGTAACTGTCAGCGCCAGCCCTTTCCAATTTTTTGAAACACCGCCTATCGATGAAAAATCAATCTGTACCATCATCGGGTAGATCATCATCCAAACCAACACCGCTACCGGAATGTTGATGGTATATATCTGCCAGCTTTCAAGCACCGAAACAGAATTCCCCAGTATTTTCCCAAGACCAATGCCTGCAGCAATGCATAGCAAGACCCAAACGGTAAGGTATTTTTCAAAAAACTTCATGGGTTGAAATTTAATTACAGCGTTTCCATTAATTCCACTCCCCCGAAGGGAAGCGACCCCCCGATTATAACCCTTACCCAGAGCGGGATCGACCGGGTCAACGGAAGA
>NZ_JANSIO010000394.1:0-4210 GCF_047462195.1 Synechococcus sp. R3-13
ACAGAGGGCGGGGCTCCTGCGCTAGTAAGCTGGACTTTCTGATCCTATCGCAGACGGGATCCCAGCGGAAAACGGCAGAGCCCGTGGCGCTGCCCCGACAAAATGGCCCCTGGGATCCACCGCCAAGGCAACCCCCAGCTCGATGAAGACGGGTACTGGGCTATCCCTTTGGGCAGAGCGGATGAAGTTCAAAGCCGTTATTGTTGGAAAGATTATTCAAAGACTCCCCCTGGTTTGCGCCGACCCTAGGTTAGGCTATTGCCATCCCGGGGGAGCAAGAAACACCGCTGCTCTGCCCCAAAGTCCGCGAGTTGAGTTAAGGAAGGTTGAGGTGAAGGGGAGACTGACCTGCCATTTCCCTGTGCTGCTACTGGCCCTGCCTCTGTGGGGATCCCCGACCTGGGCCGGAGAGTATTTCACCGAGGAAGTGACCAGCCCTAGCCTGGAGATCGTTCACGGCTGGCGGCAGGAGGTGTACGGCATTGGGGTTACCATCACCAACACCAGCCTCGGCTCCTTTCGGGTGCCCTTGGAAATTGATATGGAGGATCGGACTAGCTGTGAGCGGGCCGACTTGGTGCTGACCAACAATCGCATCATGCCGATGGGATCCTTCCAAGATTGCATTCTCAACATCTTTCCCTACCTGGATAAGTTCATCAACCAAGAAGTCGCCAGCATCCGAGTCACCCTAAAAGGGCCAGCTCCCCTCCTGGAAATTCCGGTAGAGGAGTCGGATCGACTGATTTTGGCCCAGGTGGCTAACCAATCGCGGGAAGCCTTTGTTTTCTTTCAGCAGGAGTTGGCCCGTGTTTTGGAGCTGCTGAGGCAGTCGGATCCCAAGCAAAGCGAGACGGCCCCACAGCCTGGCACCCCAGTTCCGACCGCCACCCCAGCCGAGTCTGCCGCTAGCCCAGGAGATTTTGTAATCGTGGGATCCATTCGGGAAGAACGAGTGGGGGCCGGTAGCCGCCTAAGCGTGGAAGCGATCAACCGCAGCACCCGCACGGTTCTCAACGCCCGTGCTCGTTTCACCTTCTATCGGGGAGAAGAAGTTGTCGATACGCGAGTGGCAGCATTTGAGCCCAGCGACGTGCCCCCCGGACAAAGGGCCTCCGCCAGTGTGCTGAAAACCGAGGCCAATTGGGATCGCGTCACGGTGACCTTCCAGTGGCAGTAGGGTTACTTCAGGGAGCCAAAGCGTTGCCGCGAATCAGGCTGCCCAGGGTTTTGACCGTGATCTTGAACTGCACCCAAGGGCTCATGGGCACTACCGTCTTGTAGAGGTAGCTGTCAAAGGTCATCCTCTGCACGTCCCGGTCGGCGCACATCTCCACAAAGGCTTCGCGGGTGGCATTGGAACGGTAGAACACTCGCTGCAAAATATCCAAGACTTTATAGGTCAGGCCGTATTGGCGATCCCAGCGCTTAAGATACAGCTTGAGATCCTCTTCGCTGGGGATGCGCGCCCCACCGTTGGAGGTCTCGACGATGGTCTCGGCGCACATGCGGCCTGACTTGGCGGCAAAATAGATCCCTTCGCCGCTGGATTTGGTGACGTATCCCGCCGCATCTCCCACCAAAGCAGCACGGCCCACCACACGGCGCGGACGGGGATGCTCTGGGATCGGATGGGCTTCCACCTTGATCACCTGGCCTCCTCGAATCCGCTCGGCAGCACGGGCGCGGATCCCAGCTTGCAACTTTTGGATGTGGGCTTGGTTTGCCCTCATGGTGCCGGTGCCCACGGCTACATGGTTGGACTTGGGAAACACCCAGGCATAAAAGTCTGGAGAAACATCGTCCCCCACATACATTTCTGCCCGCTCTGCGTAGTAGGCCATTTTGTCGTCCGGGAGCCGGATGCGCTCCTGAAAGGCCAGCGCATAGTTGTAGTCGCCAGCACCAATGGCTTCTGCCACCTTGGAGTGGAACCCATCCGCCCCGATCACCACATCCACAGCCAAAGAACGCGGCACCCCTTGCCTCGATCCGTCGGAAAAATCGTTGTAGTGCAGGATGTAGGGATCCCGGCCATTCTGGGGGATTTCCAGATGCATTACCTTGCCGTTGATCAGCTCCGCCCCTTTTTGGTGGGCACGATTGCGCAAGAAGGCATCCAAGATCTCGCGGCGGCACATGCCGATGTACTCGTTTTCTTTTTCGAGGGCGATATCCACCTCATAGTTGGAAGGGGAGATCATCTTCATCTTGCGCACTTTGCGGTCGATGATCCCCTCGGGGAGGTCGAACTCGGAGACCATACAGAGGGGAATGGCGCCCCCGCAGGGCTTGGCGTTGTCCAGCTTCCGCTCAAACAAAAAGGTCTCGATTCCAGCTTGGGCCAGAACTTCGGCAGCAGAGGCTCCGGCTGGGCCGCCCCCCACAACAGCAACTCTCAGACTCAAGGTGCTCTCCTCGATGCAAGTGCAACTGGCTCATCAGACAGCAGGCATCCTACCACAGCTCCTCAGAAGCATTGCGGACCTTGACGAAGTGTTGCAGAGTGGAGGGCTCGCGCTCGCTGTGTTTCTACAAAAGGCCCCGCCGCATTTGATCCCAGAGGTTGAGATAGGACTCGGCTTCGGCTGAGCTCAGGGGGCGCCAGATCTCCGAGCGTTGCCAAGTGGAGATTTGCAAGTCGGCTCTGCGTTGCAGGCGTGGGGCAAGTTGAGCCAAATCCAGCGGCAAAACCGAAGGGATCCCGCTCAGATTGACCAAGCGGGGGGCAAATTCGGGATTCAAGACAAAATCAAGCCAGTCAGCCAACAGGGATCCGGAATCGGTCTGGGTTGATTCTGTGTGGGCATTGTCTTCGTGGGCATTGTCTTCGACGTGGGGTCGCACCCAGACATCCCACCAGATGGCGGATCCGGAGGCCGGGATCACCACTGCCAGCTCAGGGTAGTTGGCTTGGGTGGCGTAGAGATCCTGCGACCAGCCCACGGCCACCCAGCTATCGGCCAAGCGCAAGATGGGCAGGTAGTCGGAAGAGGTGTAAGTTAAAACCTGGCGATGCAGGGATCCCAGCTCTTGACGTAATTCGACATCTTCAGGGTCGAGGGGATCGTTGTAGGAGCGGCCCATTTTCTTTAGGGTTAGCCCAATCACCTCCCGCGGATGATCCGGCAGAGTCAGTTTGCCGGCCAGCTCAGGCCGCCACAGATCCGCCCAGTCCCGAATGGGCTCCCTCACCCGATCCCGGCGGTAGGCAATGGCCGTTACCCCCCAGCGCCAGGGCACACCCCAAATCTGCCCCTCCCGGAGTGCCGCAGCTTGCCAACGGGGATCTAGATTCTGCCATCGTTCTCCCAACAGGCTTGCCGGCAGAGGAGCCAGCCAACCGGCAGCTATGGCCCGATCCAAAGCGTCGGCCCCCAACAAACTCAAAGCCGCCACCGGCAGCCGCCGCCGGAACCATCCCCCCGGATCCCACCAGGCCGGATCAGCCGGCTGAACACTTTGCCGGAGATAGGCCAACAACTGATCCCGACTATCCAACAGTTGCAGCCGAAAGCGGGCCTGAGTCCTGCGGCGAAACTCGTTGAGCAAACTGGCAGGGATCCCTTGCTTAAGCGCCACGATAAGAGGCAAGTGCGCATCCGGCCCCCCACATCCTGCTGCCACCAGCCCCAGCAGGATCCCCTGTAGAAGCTCACGTCGGCTCAGCCGTATCTCGCCCACAGCAGTACCGCTCCACCAGAATGAGAGCCACCAGATCATCGTAAGCCTTGGCCGGCACCCGCATCCCCTTGGGCAAGAGCCGCTCCCATCCCTGCGGTGGGTAAAAATCCCAGTAGCGCTGACGGGCTTCTTGGGAGCTGTGCCGCTCGTCCACCAGGACAATCTGCTGCGGGGGGAGAATGGATTCCAGTTGAGACTTCCAGGCTTGGGCCGTCGTCTGATTGCCCAGGATTACCTGCTCCGCCTGAAACTGTTGCCGGAGAGTTTGCAGTCTAGATAGCGCTGCCGCGGAAGGGACCACCTCCCGGTGTAAAACCTTCAGCTCCGTTTGCGTAAACACCTGCACCACAGCAATGCCGCATTTGTCGCGCCCTGGGTCGAAACCGATCAGCACTCGTTCGCTCTTCAGCCTTGCCGAATGGAGTGGATCCGTCATCCCTCAGGACGCCCCGCCTGCTGAGCCCCAGAAGAGCCGGGTTGACCAGAAGCTTCCGCCATCAGAAAACTCACCCGCAATGGCCCCGCT
>NZ_JANSIO010000395.1:0-3218 GCF_047462195.1 Synechococcus sp. R3-13
GGGGGAGAGAGAACGGCAATTCCAGCTCTATCGTCGCGGGCGCTACGTGGAGTTCAACTTGGTCTATGACCGCGGCACGATCTTTGGACTCCAGACCCAAGGCCGCACCGAATCGATCTTGATGTCTTTGCCGCCATTGGTGCGCTGGGAATATGGCTACGAGCCCCAGCCGGACACGTGGGAAGCTAAGCTCTACCAGGTGCTCCGCCAGCCCCAGGATTGGGCGTAGGCCGGCCATACCCCGTCTCTGCTTCTGAGGATCCGTGGCGTGTTTTCTCCTTTCCCCCTCACCTACCGCGTTCAGCCGCCTCGACAGGTCGGCTTGGGATCCGCACCTGTGTTGGTGATGCTGCACGGGATCGGCAGCCACGAGGGGGATTTGTTCCAGTTGGCCCCCTATCTGGATCCTCGGTTGGCGGTGATCAGCTTGAGAGCCCCCATTCCTTGGAGTGGAGGCGGGTTTGCCTGGTTTGAAATGGCCTGGACACCGGAAGGGCTGGTGGGGGATCCCCAGCAAGCGCGCAATAGCCTCCAGCTCCTGAGCCGCTTTCTAGAACAGACGCTGCCCAGTGGGATCCCGGGTATTGCCCTGGATCCCAGGCAGGTGTATTTGCTGGGGTTTAGCCAGGGGGCGATCATGAGCCTGTACTTGGCTCTGACCCAGCCGGAGAAGCTGGCGGGGGTGGTGGCAATGAGTGGGCGCCTATCTCCAGAGATCCTGGCCGAGGCGGTGGAGCCGGAGCGGATGAAACACCTGGCCATCCTGGTGGTTCATGGCACTGCTGATGCTGTTTTGCCGATTGCTTTTGGCCGTCAGATCCGGGATTATTTTGCCCCGCTGCCACTGAACTTTACCTATCGCGAGTACGAGATGGGCCATGAAGTTTCCCCGGAGAGCCTGCGGGATATTCAGGTGTGGTTGCAAAACCTGTTGGATAGGAGAGATTCGGAAGTGAAAACCTGAAGAAGTTTGACCCAATTGGGATGACCCTAATTCAGGTGTTGAGCAAGGCTGTGCAGCACTTAGCAAGCTCCTCAATGGCACAGCTCCGGTTCTCGCCATCTTCAGGGTTTCGAGGGGCAAGTGATAGGGATCCCTGCCCCATTCAGTTTTCTGGCTCTCCTTCGGGTTCGGATGTCAGAATATGGTGATTAATTGTTAAAGCGTTAAAGCCGGGCAGAATGAGCACTTAGTACCGATGCTCCCCTACCCAGAGGCCGACCAATGCTGCCTTGCCCCAGGGATCCACTTTCACTTCTGCCCGCGTGGCTTCAGGGTAACGCCGAATATCTTCTTCCAAGGCATCTCCAGCTGCTTCGGGAATAAAAAATTCTTCGATTCCCAACTTGAGCTGCTGCCCGTCAAACCAGCCTCGCAGCACTTTCTCTTCAGGCTGCAAATCTTTGGGCATCTCCCGGCTGACACCGATTGCTCGCCAAGGTTGAGTGGGATCCCCTGCGGGGGGAGCCAAGCGCAGATAAAGGATCCCTGGGGTCTCCAATTCAGGTGACCAACCCGGCAGTTGCTCTAGGGTGGAGCGTCGAGCGACGACGTAGCCCAAGGCCACATACCGGCCCCGCAAAAGGTCATAGGGATCCACAGGGGCCGTTTGCAGGTAGATCGTGGTTCCGACAGCAAGAGTCAGCGCTTGCCGAGCCGGTATCAGCAGAACGATACCCAGCTGCAGCAGTAGGGGTAGCCAAAACCGCCATTTGGGCAGGGATCCCTTCTGAGAAAGATTCGACGGGCTAGCCATAGCAGCCAGAGAGAGTGACCTCTCTCTTATGGCACAGGTTTGCCAATCCCGGACAGAAGCGGGTAGAAGTGCCCCACTGGCCCCTGACCTGACCCGATGGCCAAAGGATGTCGCAGCGCTTCTGTTACATAGGCTTTGGCCGCCACTGTGGCCGCCAAGGGATCCTTACCCCAGGCCATCTGCGCCGCAATGGCCGCCGAGAGGGTGCAGCCGGTGCCGTGGGTGTGGCGGGTGGGGATCCGCTCTGTTTTCAGCACTTCCAGTCGCTCGCCATCGAACCACACATCCACCCCCTGCAGTTCCCCCGGCATGCCTCCGCCTTTAACCAACACCGCTCCACAGCCTAAGGCGTGAATCTGCTGGGCCGCCGTTTGCATATCCGCCAGGGACTGCAGCTGCAGCCCCGTTAAAATTTGCGCCTCATAGCGATTGGGGGTCAGCACCTGGGCCAAGGGGATCAGCCGCTCGCGGATGGCCTGAATGGCTTCATCTGCCAGCAACTTTGCTCCCGTGCGGGACACCATCACCGGATCCACCACCAGAGGCCGCAACGCCCAGCGCTCCACCTGACGGGCTACCTCCAGCACGATCTCGGCATTCAGCAACATGCCCGTCTTGATCCCTTGCACCCCGATGTCCTGCACCACAGCCTCGATTTGGGCGGCTACGGCTTCGGGGGGCAGCGCATCCACCCGGCTCACCCCAAGGGTATTCTGGGCGGTCACGCAGGTCAGGGCAGAGGTACCGTGTACCCGTTGGAAAGCAAAGGTGCGCAGATCCGCTTGGATCCCTGCTCCCCCACCACTGTCGGATCCAGCGATGGTGAGGGCGACAGGGGGGTGCTGCTCGGCCAGCAGTGGAGCCGGAGTTGGTTCAGATGCAGAGACAGACATTGGCCAAACGACAAAAATGGGCAAGGGTACCGATAGCCATTTCCATCAATCAATATGAACCATCTCTTTAACGTAGCAATGAAACTGTTGGTTCTCGATTGGTCTGAGACCACTGGGGTATTGGGAAAACTCTTGCAGACGTCTGTCAAGAAGCTGACTAAGAGTGAGTTGTCCTAGTCTAAATCCGAGTAGCCCTCATCAGTGGTGGCGACCACCTCAACCCAGGCTCTATCCCCCTCCACCGCCGTCAAGCTCCAGCGCAGAAGCCGAGCCGGCTGGCCCAGCTCCCGGTCAACTTGCTGACAGAGGGATTGCTCCAGTTGCGGGGCAGAGAGAGGCGAGCTCAACGGCAGAGATAGGTGCAACAAATGCAACTTCACAGGAGTCGAGAACTGATCTCGCCAAGGAAACAGACTTACTTTCGATAACTTCTAACACTAAGAATCCAACAATATAAACTAATGTAGTATTTTCAGATTAGGCTGAGACAGCCGGGCTACTGAGAAAAACCTTTTGGGCCCCTGCATTATTGCTCTGCAACGCTATTGCTCCGCAACGCTGACGCGAA
>NZ_JANSIO010000396.1:0-6108 GCF_047462195.1 Synechococcus sp. R3-13
AAACAGCCACAACCCACCTCTAACCAAAGCTGACGCGGAGCAGGGAAAAATCATCTTCAAAGTCCGTCCGCCCCTGAAAGGATTGGGCCTCATGGATCACCTGATCCAGGCCACCGTCAGCGCTCTTGCTCAGCAGGGCTATCAAACTGTTCAGCCCCCAGATTTCTCTCTGCGGGTTTATGACTTCGTAAACTCCATCGCTGAACAGGTAGAGATGGCTGTTCTCCGGGATCCGCACCTGATCCCTTTGAAAAATGAGGTCGGGCAAAATGCCAATGGGCAAGTTGGCAGTCTTCAGCAGGAGCGAATCCTGACCCTGGATGAGCAGGGCAGGTGGGTGGCCGGCACTGGCAAAAGAGAGCAGACGGGATCCCGGCTGATAAACCCCATACCAAAGGGTGAAGTACATCTCATGGTGGGATCCCATTTGAAAAGAGTGGTTGAGGGCGCGCAAGACCGCGTCCGGCTGGCGGGGATCGGCATCGGCCAAGCCTTGAGTGCGCAACTGGTTCATCACCGACACCGACAACAGAGCGGATCCCACCCCATGCCCCGACACATCCAGCAGATAGATGGCCAGGTGTTCCTCATCCAGCCAATGATAGTTAAACGAATCTCCCCCCAATTCCTGGGAGGGTAAAAAGCGCCACTCGAGGGTCACTTTGCAGTCGGGAAAATAGGCCGGCTCCGGCAGGAGAGAACGCACATAGCTGGCCGCCTCGGCCAATTCTGCCCGTAACCTGGCCGTTTGCTGCTGCAGGTCATAGCTGAGCTGGTGTAAGCGCAGCCCGGCCCGCACACGTGCCCGCAACTCATTGGGGTCGATGGGTTTGCTTAGAAACTCATCTGCTCCGGCATCCAGGCCCTGGATGCGGTCTTCGACCTCGGTGCGAGCGGTGAGCAAAATAAAAAACGTCGTGGAAAACTTGGGATCGGCTTTGATGCGTCGGCAAACCTCCAGCCCATCCATGTCCGGCATCATCCAGTCACAGATGATCAGCCCCGGCACCAGCAGGTGGGCTTGCTCCAGCCCCTCGGAACCGTTGCTGGCCATCTCCACGGTGTAGCCCTGTCGTTCCAGGGATCGCTTCAACACCAGCCGAATCGTCGGATCGTCGTCGACAATCAAAATGGCCGCCATGACCGCTGCACCCCAATCCTGAAGTCAAAACGCATCCAAACCCAACTCCAGCCCAATACCCCATACTGGTAGGCAGACCTTTTATCGTAGCTTAGGCGTTGCGTCAGGAAAACCAGCTCGGCAAGCAGTCCACGACAAAGGGGTGAAGCCTCAGCAGCCTCATCCATCAGAGCTGAAGGTACGTATCGATTTGTGGATCCTCAAAACCGTGGTTGCACGCTACCCAAAAGCTAACCGTTTCCAGATACTGGTGGCGGGAGACAATTCGAGGCAGATTCTGGGCAGATTCTTCTTGAGAGACTTTCATTGGATACAGAGATACAGATCACACTCATCCATCCTTCGCCGACTTAGAGTGAACGTTAAGATTCAATAGCCTTTACCGCATGAGCACATCTCCCCCATCCTTATCTCCTTCCGCCGTTCAGGATTCGCGGGCGAGCTTGCCTCCGGGACCTAGCGAAGCTCACAGGGGAGAAATTCGGCTGGAGGACTTGGACGAGAAGCAATTGTTGGCCTCCCTATCGTCGGTGGTGTTAAACCCGGCAGCTTGGAGTTGCTTCAGCGTCAGTGAAACCAGCCGCCTGCTACGCCCCCTGCAAATCTGCCCTGACTTGACGGGAACTCTTGTTCTCTCCCCAGGGGCCACTGCCGAAGTGGTCTATAAGTTCCTGCTGAGCGATGGTCGGATCGGAACCATGAAGGGGCTGATCTCCATCGAAGACTTCCGCAGCGAGCGGCTGCGCTCCGTTTACGATCAGCTTCACATCGAAAAGATTATACCGGTCTTCACCGAGTCGGTTGTGGTGCAGATTATCGATCATTTAAAACCGATTTTTGCCCGCGACTTGGATGAGCTGCTTTGGCAAGAAAGTTTTTACTTTACCCCTCAAGATCTGCGCCAGCAGGAGTTCTTGTTGCGCGGCCTACGGCCCGAGGCGATCCCACGCAGCTTTCGGCCTCACCTGCAAAGGGTCTACACCCAGATTATGAAGGTGTGTCGCAGCTTGCCCAACATCGCCTTCCAACTGTGTCTGCGAGCCTACCTGGAGTACAACGAGGTCAAGAACAGGCATCTGCTGGCGCTTCTACTCAGCAAGTATTTTTACACGCTCTACCGCATCGGCGGGCTGGACGGTTGGGAAAGTGGGGATCCGGTGGAGCTGGGATCCCTGCGCTCCTCCAATCGGCAGGCTCGACTCCAGGCTCTTGCTCGCCTTCTAACCCTGGACAACGACAGCGACGCTCCCCTGGTGGGCATTGGGGGCAGCGGGCTGGGGGGCAGCTATTTCAGCGGGGAACGGGAGCCTACTGGTGTTGAGATGGTGAGCTCGGAGGAGATTGAAAAGCTGCGGCAAGATGTGGAGGTGGCCCGCGGCCAGATCACCGAGGCCCAGCAATTGGTGGCCCAATATCAGGAGGAGAAAAAACAGGAACTGCTCAACCGCCTTCAGGATCCGGGAAAGTTTCTTCTCTTCAGCATTCATCAGTTTTTTGACACCCTCTTCGGATCCCTGCCCGGAGAGGTGAAAAGCGAGTACGGGGCAGTTTGGGTGCCGCGCACCTCCTACTTGGATGAGAAGGAGCGAGACAAGCTGACAGAGCATTTGCGCCACATCACCAGCGAAGCTTATTTGGTCAGCGTTCCCTTTGCCGAGGCCACCCTCATCAGCTATTGGCGAGTTTTGGCGGATTCCTTCTACAACCAATGGGTTTTGAATCAGTACAAGCAGTTGCAAAGCTATGGGGTGGATTTGGAGCAACAGGGCATCCAGATTCTGGAACGAGAACGATTTCTGGATGAGGTTCAGTTGCGCTTTGCCGCCCGCCACCGAGAAATCGTCACCCAAAATGTGGAGAAGATCACCCAAATTGTGGTGGATAGCCTGGCCAAGCGGGTGGCCCTCAACACCGGCCAGCAAAGTTTTCAGGCCATGCGGGCCAAGTTGACCACTGTTTTGGATATGGACATTTCCCGCAAGGACGTGGGAGAAGTCAAGCGGCTGATCGACTACTTTACGGATGTGTTTTTGGGCAAGCGGGAGGAGCTGCGCTCCCCCTATCCGGTGGGCACGATTTTGCAAGTCAAGGCGGCCATTGAGGCTCGCCCCCCCGATAACCGCACCCGCATTGGTCTGGAAATTTTGGGTCAGCTCTACCGCGAGTACGTTCCTCTGCTGGGATCCGCACCGAAATAGGAACGGGGGCATAGCGGGGGATCCCGTAGGCCGACAGGTTTTGGGCACAATGGGGACTGGCGCGCTGTCTAGGGTTGGAGACGGAGATTCCCCATGCGCTACCGCCAGCTTGGCCACAGCCCTTTGCAAGTTTCCGAGATCTGCCTGGGCACCATGACCTTTGGGCAGCAGAATACTTTGTCTGAGGCTTTCGAACAGCTCGACTACGCGGTGGAGCACGGGATCAACTTCATCGATACCGCCGAGATGTACCCGGTGCCGGCGCGGGCGGAAACCCAGGGATCCACCGAGCGCTACATCGGCGAGTGGCTACAACACCAACCGCGGCATCGCCTGATCCTGGCCACCAAGATCACCGGCCCCGGTCGGCCCTGGCATTGGATTCGCAACGGATCCCTGTCCATCACCCGCGACAACCTCAAGCAGGCGGTGGCCGATAGCCTCAAACGCCTGAAGACCGACTACATCGACCTCTACCAGATCCACTGGCCGGATCGCTACGTGCCCCTGTTTGGGGGCGTTGCCTACGATCCCAGCCAGGAGCGGCCCACCGTTCCCATTGCCGAGCAGTTGCAGGCTCTGGCGGAATTGGTGCAAGAGGGTCTCATTCGCTACATCGGCCTGAGCAACGAGACCCCTTGGGGAGTATGCGAGTTCTGCCACGTGGCCGAGCAACTGGGGTTGCCCAAGGTGGTCTCGATTCAGAATGCCTACAGCCTCATCAACCGCACGTTTGAAATGGGCCTGGCGGAAGTCTGCCGCCACGAGCAGGTGGGCTTGCTGGCCTACAGCCCGCTCGGATTTGGGCTGCTGACGGGCAAATATCTGGGGGGGGTGAAGCCGCCGGGATCCCGTTTGGCCTTGTTTGAAGGCTTTGGCCAGCGGTACCGCAAGCCGAATGTGGAAGAAGCGGTGGCCGCCTATGTGCAAATTGCCCGCCGGCACGGTCTGACACCGGCCCAGTTGGCTTTGGCCTTTGTGCGCAGCCGCTGGTTTGTCACCAGCACCATCATTGGGGCCACCAGCCTGACCCAACTCAAAGAGAACCTCAGTTGCCTGGATGTGGAGCTGTCCCCGCAGCTCCTGGCGGAGATCGAGGCGGTGCACCAGCACTACCCCAATCCTGCCCCCTGAAAGGTTGGCGAAACCGGTGACCAGACAGAACTTTTCAGAAGGTTTCCTCGTCTGGGTGTGCGGTTTGGATCATCCTCTCCTACACTTCTGTCCGGCCAGTTTCTATGGCCTCTCCCAGCCAAGAGTGGGGATCCGAGACCTGAATCCTGTACCCAGAACCTGAGGTGTGAACGATGCGTGAGCTTTCCCTTTGGCAGGGCTGGAAAACCGCCGCTCTGGTGATCAGTTGCAGCAGCTTGGCCTGGCTTGGGGATCCCGCTTGGGCCCAACTGTCCGATATCAGCACCTATTGGGGTGCCCAGTACATTGCTGGGTTGAATGAACGGCAGATCATCGGCGGCTTCCCGGATGGCACCTTTCGCCCCAACGAGTCCATCACCCGTGCCCAATTTGCCGTCATTGTCACCAAAGCTTTTGGCCTAGATACCAACGTTCCTGTGCGCTCCTTTGCCGATCCGATTCCCAGTTGGGCGGCTCCCTCCATCGGCGCAGCGGCAGCGGCAGGGTTTGTTTCCGGCTTCCCGGACGGCACCTTTCGTCCCAACGATGTGCTCACCCGTGCACAAGCCATCACCGTCCTAACCCGTGCAGCCACCAACGGCAGGCTCATCGAAGATGCCGGCCAAATTGACGCGATCCTATCCGCGTTCGGCGATGCCAATTTGGTTCCCAACTTTGCCCGCGCCCCCATCGCGACAGCAGTTCAGGAAGGGCTGTTGGTGCTCTACCCCAACCCCACCCAATTGAATGCCCAGGCGGTGGCCACGCGGGGGGAAGTGGCTGCTCTTACCTACCAAGCGCTGGCCAAGGTGGGCCGGGTGCCCAATTTGGATCCGCCGGTGGGGGCTGCCATTCCCGGCCCTGGGATCCGCACCGAGCTCCTTGCCCAGGTCACTCCTACGCCCGAACCCCTGACCACGCCGGACATTCCCATTGAGCCTCTGGTGGAAACGCTGCCCGCCGCTCCAGAGGTGAGAACCTTCTTTGCCCGCGAAGAGCTGGGATCTGTAAACCCAGGAGATACGATTACCGTGTTTTTGCTGGGATCCCCAGGGGCGCAGGGATCGTTTTCCATCCCCGGCATTGCCTACAACCTGCCACTGCAGGAAACCCGCCCAGGGCAATACGAGGGCAGCTACACCTTCCGCAGCCAAGACCGGGCCTCAGAAGCCCCTGTTTTTGCCCGCCTGGAGCGCGATGGACTGGTGACCCTGGTGCAGTTGCCGGATAAGACCATCACCATCGGGCGGGTGACCGACACCACCTTCCCCACCATCAGCGAACTGGCCCCTCCCAATGGATCCCTAACCGACAACTCTCGCCCCTCCATCTCAGCCCGTTTCCAGGACGACCAGGGAATTGACCTGAATAGCTTTACCTTGCTGGTGAACAACGCGGATGTCACCGCCCAAGCCCAGCTCACCCGCACCGGCTTCGCCTACACCCCTGCCGAGCCGCTGCCCACCGATCGGCCGACCTTGATCGCCGTCCAAATTGCCGATACCAGCGGCAACACTGCCATCCAGCAGTGGTCTTTCCAGGTGCAGGCCGCCCAGCCCACTGCCACACCGACCCCAACACCAACCCCGACACCAGCAGCGACACCCACACCGACCCCAACGCCGACTCCAGCTC
>NZ_JANSIO010000397.1:0-1906 GCF_047462195.1 Synechococcus sp. R3-13
CCCGCTTTAACCAGGCCAACACGCTGCGGCAATTGGGCCGCTACGAAGAAGCCCTACGTGCCTACGAACGGGCCCTTGCCCTCAGCCCCGACAGCCCGGAAACGTGGTACCTGCACGGGCTAACCTTAGCCTCTCTGGGACGGTGGCAGGGATCCCTAATCAGCTACGAGAAAGCCCTCGCCATCAACCCCGTCAATGCCCAAGTTTGGCAGAGTCGGGGCCTGGCTCTGTTTCACCTAGAGCGCTACGTCGATGCTCTGGCCAGCTACGAACGAGCCCTGCAACTGGGATCCGAATCCGTCTCTCTCTGGGCCGGCCACGCCCTTGCCCACCACCGCCTCGGCAACCCGATGGAGGCCCTCAACAGCTACGACCGTGCCCTGGCGCAAGATCCCAAACGCCCTCAGATCTGGGTGCAGCGCGGCCTGGTGCTGATGGACTTGAACCTCTACGAGCTGGCCATCCAGAGTTTTGATCGGGCCCTGCAGATGGATCCCAGCAATGCCGAGGCTCACTACGCCAAAGCCTGCTGCTACGCCTGGGAAGGCCAAGTGCCTCAGGCCCTACAAGCTTTGGAGCAAGCCCTACGCCTGGAGCCGGAACGCTACCGCCCCTTGCTCTCCTCTGAGCCCTATTTCGACCTCATTCGCGAGGAGCCGAGTTTTGCATCCTTTTTGGCAGCCCTTGCCGGCACGGATCCCCTCAAGAACCGCTCTGAAAGGCTTACACAGGGCTAGGCAACGCTAACCTTTGCTCAACGTCAAAGCGACCTGCGTCACAAGTCATCACTAACGGTAGTCTTGGCTACCAACCTGTCAGAGAAATCTCCACAGGCGCGACTTCCCCACAAGCTGTGGGTAGAGCGCTCAGACGACCGCAGTGGGTCAAGTGCTGCATTGAGACCCCAAAGACATCCCAGCCCTTCTCTCTCTGGGAGAGGGGGGATCAGAATGCGCAGGCGATCTCACGGCCAATCCCAAATCATG
Organism: Synechococcus sp. R3-13; assembly: GCF_047462195.1. NCBI lineage: Bacteria > Bacillati > Cyanobacteriota > Cyanophyceae > Synechococcales > Synechococcaceae > Synechococcus > Synechococcus sp. R3-13. The sequence goes on from NZ_JANSIO010000397.1 coordinate 987, forward strand.
AACCAGTCCATGAGAGCACGCCAGCAACAGAAATCGGGCAATTCAATCGGGCCTGACAGGGAAATTGCGCTCTTTTGCCGAGGAAACCCGCCGATTTTCCGTGGAGATGCTGTTGCTTGGGCCCAGAAACCTGGTCAAACTAAGAACGTTCTAGCTTTTGGCGGATCTCAACAGTGTCCAGTCGTGCTTCTGACACCATCTCTGTAGCCCTATAGCTTGCGCATGCCAGGTCGGTTCGGCTGGGCAAAAGCGTCTATTTGGACTGGATAGGTGTTGATTATGCGTGGGATCCTCAGCCTTTGAATGGTTTTCCAGTTCCTTAAGTGCTGGTTCTACAGTTATTTTCGGCAAATCGGTAAAGTGGTTCTCTATGATAACGGCCCCTCGCCTGATCTCTCCCAAGAACTCCGTCTCACCGAGGCGACCGGCGGCCTCCACTCCATTGCCTTTGGCCAAGACCGGATTCCCAGCCGCATGTGGATCTATGGCATCTCATGAGGATGTTAAAGCCCGAACCGCCGAACTGTTGCGGCTGTACCACCAGAATCGGGATCCGGCCCTGCGCAATCGACTGGTGGAAATAAACATGGGCTTGGTGCGCAAAGAAGCCCATCACTGGCGCAACCAGTGCAATGAGGGGTACGATGACCTGGTCCAAGTTGGCTGCTTGGGTTTGATTCAGGCCATCGAACGGTTTGATATTACCCGTGGGCTGGCTTTCAGCTCCTTTGCCATGCCCTACATTCGCGGAGAAATTCAACATTACCTGCGAGACAAGAGCCCCACCATGCGGATCCCACGCCGCTGGACAACTCTGCAACGACAAGCCAAGAAGGTGATTGCCCGTCTGCGGCAAGAGTTGGGCCGTTCTCCCTCTGAGGCCGAGGTGAGAGAAGCCCTACAACTGACGGAGCAGGAAT
>NZ_JANSIO010000398.1:0-4269 GCF_047462195.1 Synechococcus sp. R3-13
TGCTGGTGTAGGTGCGGGCCAGTTTGCTGGCAATTTTGGTGCAAAAGACGGGCCACGCCCGGATCCCCAGGTGATAGCGCAGCATGGCCAGGTCAAAGCGGGCGTAGTGGAAAATCTTTTCAATGTTGGGATCCGTCAGCAGCCCCGCCAAAAAGGGGGCCTGCTTTACCCCGCGGCTCAGCCGCAGCAGCACCACCTCACCGGCGGAGTTGGCGATTTGCACCACGCAAAGCCTGTCGCGCTGCGGGATCAACCCCATCGTCTCTGTATCCACGGCCAGGTGGGGTTCCCCGGCCAGGGCCTTTGCCACTGCAGGGGTGAGATCTTCGTCACAGAGCTGAAAAGGTTGCAGGCCCACTCAGGATCTCTCAAAAGGGTGTTTTGGCTGCATAACCAAGCGGCGAAGGCCAGGCAACTACCAGCTAGACTTGACCACACCTGGCAATAAGCCTCTGTGGGCCATTTCCCGCAGGCTGTTGCGACAGAGGCCGAAATCGCGGAAGTAACCCCGGGGACGCCCGGTTTTCCAGCAGCGGTTGCGCAGGCGTGTGGGCGAGCTGGCCCGAGGGAGTTTTTGCAGTTGGGCGTGCAGCTCCATGCGGGTGGCCTGGTCGATGTTGGGATCGGCCATGGCCGCTTTCAGTTGTTGGCGCTTCTCCCGATACTTCTCGACCAAGCGTTGGCGCTTTTTCTCCCGCTCGATCATGCTCTTTTTAGCCACGGCTCACTGTTTCCCCAGATTTTTCAGCTTTACTAGGATAACGAGGAGCAGCGGCCCCAAGCAAGGGGATCCCAGGCCCGCCCACGGCCATCCTCGCCAATGTTCATCCCTCTTTTCCGCTCTCCGTAGGATCCCTGAGGCCAGCCCCTCAGCTTGGGGGCAACCTACCTCTATAGGCGAGGTTGGTGTTGGGTGATGGCCATTTCCAAAGTGATCTCGTTTATCGCCGCCAAGTTTAGGGTTTCCCCAGAGCAGATTGAGGCCACGCGCGTGATTCTCCACAAGCCGCCGGCTCTGTTGGCAGTGCTGAAGTCGGCCTCTCCACTGCCCAAAGAGGTTTTGCAGGATCCCAGCTTGGCCTATATCTATCCTGCCGCCTTCATTCAATGGTCGAAGTGCATGCATGGCTTGGCGGATTGGGACACTGGGCCGGCACTGAGCTACGCCGATTATGTGGCGCAACTGAAGCTGGCCTTCCTGCCGACGGATATTGCCCTGAGCGGCCATTAGGGATCCCTTGGGTTGGCCATCCCATTTCGGAAGATGCGCCGGGAAGCCTCGCGGACAAACTCTTTGAGCCAACCGGATTTTTGGGTATTTTGCACCTGGGCTTTGACCACCGCCTGCATCCCCCCTTCTCCCCAGCTTTGGTTGTGCTGGAAATACTCAATGAAGCTCTTGCCGGCAATGCGGGTGAGATAGCCAGCACTGGCTGCCTGAATGGGGGCTGTCGCCAGAAAACCGACGACGCTCACTTCGGCAACGGTGGCCAAGATCCCCGTGGTCAGTTGGATCGCCCCTTCCACCAAGCCCAAGCCCGCTAGGGTTTTGGCCAGAGACAAGGCCAGCTCCCGCCCCTGCTGCAGATCCATCTTGCAGCCGTAAAGGGATCCCAGTTCCACCACCATCTGGGCGTTGATGGCGGCAATGGCCAGCAGATCCACCGCCGGGATGGGGTTGGCGAACACCACTCCTGTAACAATCCACTGAAAGCGATCGATCACCTCCTCCGCCTGCCGGCGCAGTTGGGCTTGGAGAATCCGTTTGGCCTCTTCCCCCAACTGTTGCGATTGCAGCAGGGCATTGTCCAAGGCCAGGGATCCACCTTCGGCATAGAGCACTGCCTGCACGCGATCCCGCACGGCGGCCACCTCCGGCTCCGGTCGCCAGGTTTGGGATCCCACCCGTACAGGGGCTGGAGCAGCGGCAGCCATCAACACATCCTGAGGTGGAATCAGGGGATGAACCCGCTCCCGCAGGCGTTGCAAGAGGATCTGCCGTTCTTCTGAGGTGTAGCGATCCGCTTTGTTCAGGATCAGCAGGGCCCGCTTGCCCAGGGCGATCAACCGGCGCAAGGGATCCACCTCTGACTGGCGCAGATCCCCATCCACCACCACCAGCAGCAGATCGGCAGCTTGGGCTTGGGCTTGCGCCTCCTGTTCCCGCATCACCCCTGCCGGGCCGATCTCCAAAATGCCGGGGCAATCCACGATCTGCACCGGCTGCGGGATCCCGGGCAAGTTCCAGTCGTAACAAGCTACCGCCTGGGTGGTGCCCAGAGTGGCCCCCACCGCCCCCGCCCGCCGCCCCAGCAGCGCGTTCACCAGAGAAGTCTTGCCCGCCGACCCGGTGCCGAAGACCACCACCTTCAGTTGGGGCTGGGCCAACTGTTGGGCCAGCAGAGCCGACCGTTCTGCCAGCGCTGCCCGCGCCACTTCATCCTGGATTTGCGCTAGCTGCGCCTCCAGTTGAGCCAAGTTCTGTTGCGCCGCTTTCCGCTTTTCCAAAGCCGTCTCCGGCAAGGCAAGGGGTTGGGTAATTTCCCTCCTGCTGGGGGCGGGTTGGCGAAACAGAAACAAGTAGTAGATGGCAGCGGCCAAAAACACCAGCAGCAGCAGCAGCAGCACCCCGATCAACAGCCCCCCCAAAATCGGGTGGTAGCGGGTGGCGTAGTACAGATCGAGAAACGATTGGATTAGCCAAACGATCAGGCCGGCGAACGAGGCCAACAGCGCCAACAACAGCAGCAAGCGCAGGTAAGGAAGCGACCGCATAGGGATCCAAGGCCACAACCGTTCGCGTCAGCGGGACGGAGTCCTTTTGACTCTACCCGCGGCTGAGCCTATTCGGCTACCTAGATGTCGCCTTCTGGCTGCAGGGGCAGGGCTTCTCCATCCGACTCTTCCTCTTCACAGCGGGATCCCCCCTCAATGACCGGAATGGCCTGCGGATCCCCGTCAACTTTCACTTGCAGATGGCGCAACTGCCATGCCGAGCCGGCCATGCCCCGCTCCGATTCCACAACCACATCGCCGGTGCGCTGGGCCCCTGTAATCAAAAAAGACAGACACACCCAGCCCGCTTCCTCATTTTCCTGAAAACGCAGCCGCGAGGGCCATCCCGGCCTCAGGGGCTCTCCCAAACGTTCCACCACCACAGCATTTTGTTTGAGCTGCTCCACCGCCAATTGGTAGGTGCGATAGGCTCCTGAGGCACGGATCCCATTCCAGACTAGGATCCCTGCCCCCGCCAGCCCCAGGCCCAACACCGCCAGCAGGCCCAAACAGCCGCAGCCACAGCAGCCCAGAGGGACAGCACAGCCGACTTTTTGTGGAGTTTCTGACACAGCCCATTGCCACCCTAGAATGCCCCCACCCTAACACAAAGCTGTTGCTCATCCTCTATGCCTTCATTGCCGACAAGGTACAGACAAAAAGCCAAGCAACCCTACGCCATTTGTCGGTGACGAACATCGCTTCTCAGTTCCGTATTGCCACAGATATCTGTTCACAGACTCAAACAACAGCCCGGAAAATCATGGGATCAGCACCTCTTTGGCAAGTTCAAGCAACTCACTGTTGAGTCTAATTTTGTACTGCAGTGAGGATGGGATCCCTACGTATCCAATTGTTGGCTCTACTCCCACTTCGATTGGAAAGGCTTGTGACACAAAGATTTCAAGCTTTTCGCCTACACGGAATCCGGATGGCTTAGAAGGTCAATGGGTATCTGGAAAGCCCTATTTCCGAGCACCGAGAAAGAAGACAAAGTGCGCGCATACCGAATCCGCTATTTGGCGGAGTCAATATCAGAGGGATTTATCGAGAATAAGAGCAGCAAAAGGTCTCCATCCAATCGCCTAAACCTATGGATGAAGCGACGACCGTGACCGTGCAGCAGATCATTCAAACCGCCATGATGACCGGTTTGCTCACTGCTGCTCAGGAACACGAACTTAACGTAAGGCTATTTCGAGAGGAGTGCTCCGAAGCCGACCTCTTCCTGCTGCGCCGTCTACACCGCTGCCTACGCCAGGGATCCATCCGCCAGATCCCGGCCCTGAACAACACTGTAGCGGTTGGCCGCTTTGGCCCGCCCCTGCGCCTGGTACCGGACAGAGCCGAGACAACTCAGTCCCAGCCGACTGGGTTAAGCCTGGCGAGGGATCCCAAGACCGGGTAGTCAAGCAATTACAAGCAATTAGTAAACTACCCGGCACCCGCGCTATGCGCAGGATGCGGGCTTTATCCCAATCCCTAGCGGCCCCA
>NZ_JANSIO010000399.1:0-3215 GCF_047462195.1 Synechococcus sp. R3-13
GGGTGAGCCAAAGCCAGTTGCAGTGGGGGGAGGGGCAGCTTCTGTTTACAGGGCAAGTTTCCACAGCCAACTTTGGGGGGTTTGTTTCCACGCGCACCCGCAATTGGCAGCCGCCGCTGGACTTGTCGGGGTTTGCCGGTCTGGAGCTGCGCCTGCGAGGGGATGGGCAGCGGTATAAGGTCTTACTGCGGGATCAAGGCGGCTGGGACAGCCCCGCCTACGGCTATGCGTTCGACACTGCGCCGGGAGAAGAGCAGACCGTTCAGATCCCCTTTGCGGAGATGGTTGCCACGTTCCGCGCCCGCCTTGTGCCTTCGGCTCCTGCGCTCAATACTCGCCAGATCTGCTCTCTGCAGGTGATGTTGAGCAAGTTTGAGGCGGATGGCCGCTTGAACCCCCGTTTCCGACCGGGGCCTTTTCAACTGGGCTTGCGCTGGATTGGGCTGTATCGTCGGGAGCCTCTGCCGCAATTGATCGGGGTGGCGCGGGGATCCCTTGCCCCGGAGTGGATAGCTGCCCTGCAGGGTAGCTCCAGCCGTTGGTGTGGGGTGGAAATTCCGGCGGAGATGGAGGGATCCGCTCTGGCAGCCCAGTTGCTCCGCCTCCTGCGCTCGCCTCAGAGCGTGGGCCGGGTGGTGTCTTCAGAAGCTTTCCATGCCTAGCTTTCTGGGCCGCCTCAAGGGATCCCTGGGGATGGGGCTTTTGGCCGGCCTGTGGCTGTGGGTAGGTCAGGGGATCCCCTATCTGTTCGACTGGGATGAGCTGATCTACGCCAGCTTGGCGCGGCAGATGCTGGCCAGCGGGGATCCGCTCTCGTTGGCGATCAACGGGGAGCCCTTTTTTGAAAAGCCGCCCCTGTTTTTTTGGCTGCAGGCCCTGTCCATGGCTGTTTTGGGGATGAACGAATGGGCGGCGCGGTTGCCCAATGCCTGGGTGGGCGGGATCACAGTGGCGCTATTGGTGGGGTGGGGATCCCATCTGCGTGGGGTGGGGTTTGGCTGCCTGTGGGGGATCCTACTGCTGACGGGCTACCTGCCCTTGTTTTTTTACAAAACCGGCCTCATCGACCCGCTGTTGAATCTGGGGATGGGGGTGGGTCTGGGATCCCTGTTGGCCGCGGATCAGGCGCGTCGGGTGGGGTGCTCCGGTCGGGTTTGGAAGGCGGTGGGGGCGCTGGCTCTGGGCTTGGCGGTGTTGGCCAAAGGGCCAGTGGGGTTGGTGTTGCCGCTGCTCATCTGGGTTGGCTACAAGGTCTGGCACCGGGATCCCCAGACCGGCTGGGGAGACACTCTGGCTTTTCTGGGCTTGGCGGCGGCTGTTCCCCTCACTTGGCTGGCGTTGGAGGGGGTGCAACGGGGGCCGCAATGGGTGGAAGAGTTTGGGCGCTACCAATGGCGCATCCTCACCACCTCGGATGGGCATCCCGGCCCGGTTTATTTTCATCTGTTGGCCTTTGCCCTGGGGTGCTTTCCCTGGGGCGCTCTGGCCTTGGCCGGGATCCTGCAGACGATCCCCAGGAGTATGGGCTCGGTGGATTTGACTCGGCGGGCAGAATCTCTGCTGTTGGTGGCTTTTGGGGTGGTGCTGGCCCTGTTTTCGCTGCTGGTGCAAACCAAGCTGGTTCACTACACCTCGCTGCTGTACCCCATTGGGGCCTACTTTGCTGCCCTGCGCTTGCAGCGCCTGGTTGCTGAGAAAAGAGGGCCCAGTTTTTGGGAAAGTGCCTGGATCCTGCTCAGTGGCTTGTTTTGGCTGGCCCTGTGGCTGTTGCTGCCCTGGCTGGGATCCCAGGACCCCGCTGGGCTACTCCAAGCATGGGTCTTTGCCGGCATCCCTGACGACTTTTCCAGCAGCTTGGTGCTGGGATACCTGCAGGCTGAGGTGGAGTGGCCGGTGTTGACCTACGTCCCCGCCGCGATCCTGCTGCTGGGAATTCTCCTTTGGAGTCGAGGACGGCGGCGGGCTTGGGGCTGGACAGTTTTGCTCTTGGCCACGGGACTGAGCGCCCAACTGGCCTGGTGCTGGGTCTTCCCCCGCCTGCTGCAACACACCCAGGGAGGAGCCGTCCACTTTTTCCGGCAGTTTGCCACTTCCGAAAACAACGCCCAGCCGGCTCTCTCTGGAACGGCGGGCCTGTACGGCTTTCGCTCTTTTGTACCCTATTTTTATGGCCCGCTGCAGGTTCCCTACGCCGCCAGCCCAGAAGAGCTGGCCGACTGGCAAGCCCAGGGGCAGGCGCCCGACTACCTGGTTACCTGGGATCCCTTTGTAGCTGAACTTACAGCTCCCGAGGGCGAACAGGCAGCCATTCTGGGATCTTGGCGGGTCGTCGAGCGCCGCAGTCCCTTTTGGCTGTTGAAAAAAACCTCTTCTCCTCCCTAGGCCCCAGATGAGCCAGTACGTGCTGCGCATCAGCGATATTCCTGCCCAAGATCGTCCCCGCGAGCGGCTGCTCAGCCAAGGGGCAAGGCACCTCTCCCACGCCGAGCTGCTGGCCATTCTGCTCAACACCGGACAGGGGCCGGGCAAACTCTCAGCAGTCGGCCTCGCCCAGTTGCTCCTGAAAAAATTGGAAGCCCAAGGGGATCCCTTGGCCCAGTTGCGCCAGGTGGAAGCCGGAGAGCTGATCCAGATCGAAGGCATTGGCCCGGCCAAGGCAGCAACGGTGTTGGCCGCCATCGAGCTGGGGCGACGGGTGTTTTTGGGTCGCCCGCCAGAACGCACGGTGATCGAGTCGCCGGAACAGGCAGCCATGGCCCTGAGCGGCGACCTGATGTGGGAGACCCAGGAGCATTTTGCCGTTTTGCACCTAGATATCAAGCACCGCCTCATTGGCCAGCAGATCGTAACCCGGGGGACAGCCACCGAAACCCTCACCCATCCGCGGGAAACCTTCCGCAGCGCCATCAAGCAAGGAGCCAGCCGCATCCTGGTGGCCCACAACCACCCTTCCGGCAGCTTGGATCCCAGCCCAGAAGACCTTGCCCTCACCCGGCAACTCTTGCAAGCGGGGCAACTGCTACAGATCCCGGTTTTGGACCACCTCATCTTGGGCGGCGGACAGTTCCTCAGCTTGCGCCAACGCACCACCCTTTGGCAGGAGTTTCCCCAGCCGGAGTAAGCCTCACCCTCTCCCAGAGGGAGAGGGGAGTAATGCAACGGAAATGTTTCATTCATTACTGTGGTTGTGTTGATCTTTCATTTGAGCCAAAAGA
>NZ_JANSIO010000400.1:0-3865 GCF_047462195.1 Synechococcus sp. R3-13
TCTATCCTAACATAAGATCAACACGACCTAAGGCTTGTGGGAAATCGGGGTTGCCCAGAAACAGGCCCTCCACCTGCACCAGAGGCAGGGTTTGGCCATCGCGGTTGACAGTAGGCATCTCTTGGCGAATCAAGTCCAGCGCTCGTTGTTCGATGGCAGCCCGCTGGCTTTTCCGGTAAAAGTCTTCCGAATTGAAAGAGGCGGAGATATCCCGGATTTTGGAGCGCACCACCGGCACCACCACCGTGGAAAGATAGTTCTCGCCGATGTTGGCGTGCAGCTCGTCCAAAGTGGCGAGGTTGGGCTTGAGGGCAATGGCCACATCGATGGCAAAGGCTTGCCCATCGGCAGTGTTCACGGTGATGGCGTTGCTGATGGCATTGGCCGAGGCGGGGTCGTTGGTAAACTCCCAAACGCGGGTGAGCACGGTGTAGGTGATCGGCGTTTCGATCCCTGGGATCCGGAAGATGGCCCCTGGCAGTTCCACCCGCCCCTTCTGCAACCCGGAAAAGGTATTGAAAACTACAGTGGCATGTCCGGGCAAAGTGACGTACAGGCAAGCGCGGAGCACTCCCAGGGCCGCCAAGACGGCGATCCCTCCCGCGGTTAGCCAACCGGCTCTGCTGTGGGGTGCTTCTCCTGTTGGATACATGGCGGCTGCTCCCGTTTTAGGGTCGGTGAGAAGAGCTGAGGAAATTGGGGACAGGCTAAAAGGATTGATTTCCTGTTGAGTTATTTGGTGATCAAAGTTTCCAGACGGGATCCCAGTACCGCGGCTTTGACCACCTCTAGGTACTGCGGATTTTGGGTGAGGGCCTGTGCTTTGGCTCTCAATTGACCGGCTTCTGCCTCAGCTTGAGAAATGATGGCGCGGGCATCTTGGCGGGCCTGCTCGATCTCAAATTGCTTTTGCGCCAGTTGATTTTCGGCAATGGTTTTTGCCTCAATGGCCGCTACGAAATCAGGATCGAAATCCACATCCCGCAGCAGAAAATCCAAAACCTCGATGCCGTATTCCTTCAGCAGAAGAGCCACCCGTTCCCGAATTTGTCCTTGCAGCAGCGGGCGCTCCGTGGAATACAGAGCCTGGGCGGAAAAGCCGCTGGTCTCATTCAGAATGACCGACCGAACAATAGGAGCGATGCGATCCAGGTAGTTCTCCCCCAGTTGCGTATAGACCTTGGGGGCGTCCACAATGCGAAACTGCAGCGTCGCCTCAGCCGCAATCTGCTGCCCATCCTGAGAAAGGGCCACCAGCCGCGGCGCGTAGGCAGTCGGGTCTTTGTCCTTCCAGGTGAGGGCCTGCGTTTTTACATCGAAGGTAACCGTGCGCGAGACAAAAGGCGGCACCCAATGGAGACCAGGCTGCAAAGCCATCGGGCTCACCCCCCCTCCCCAGGTGAACACCACCATATTTTCTCCGTTGCCCACCAGTCGCAGCGGCCTGCCCATCGCCACTAGGATCAATACGGCTCCGGCAAGGGTGGCCTTGGGCAACCAGCGACCAACTCGCCTTTCCCAACCTTCTGCTCGCATCTCCCCATCTCCTGCGCATGCAGCCATTCTCGCGGCTGTGGGGAAATGAGGCTGAGAAATCGCCGCTATTTTTTAAGCCTTCTACAGGGATCCCTGTCTTTCTCTCCCACTATTCGCAACGATGTCGAGTTCTCTACAAAGTTCACAAAAGATCACTTCATACTTTGCAAAGACCCGTGACGGACAGGCGAAAAGGGAAGAAGATTAAGACATAATAAAGATTTGGGTTGCCGTTCATGCTGTCCATTCCCGATTACGAGCGGCGGGACATCCAAGTGCCACTCTCGTGCATCCCCGTTGCCGCCCGGGCCTTGATCCGGCAGGGGGTATCCGTCTGCTGGCGGGAAGAAAGCCTGTCTGCCTTGATTCGTCTGGGATCCAAAGGAGCCGCCGACCGGGCCGCCATTCTGCTGGTGGAAATGAGCCTCATGGGCCAACCTGAGGAGCTAAAAAGCTGGCTGGAGATGTGCTGGCAACTGCCCGCTTGTCCCAGGGAACCGCTGCAGGTGTAGAGGTACCCTCTGTGGACGAATGCGGGATCGGCTTCTGTAGCTATTCCTCTGTAGCTACTCTGAACATGTCTAAGACATCCCCCGCCGCCTTGCCCTGCTAGCCTCTCTCCCACTTTGTTTGGGAAGCTGCAAGCTTTTTTGCTCGAATTCTACCGAGTTTGTACCCCAGACTACAGCGCTGCTCAATCCAATTGTGACCTCAAAGTTTGCACTCCCCGCCGCGACCAGCTCACCGCTCCAGCTCGATCGGCTACGTAGAGGGGTCGTTGTTTCTGCCGGAACCAGGTGACCACCGTCTCGCCGACAGAGCCAGAGCTAATGCCCGCCTGCACCTGAAAGCGCTCCAGGAGATCCAAAATCAGGGATCCCCCGTCCCACCACAGCCAGTCGATCTGGGCCGGCATCAGCGGGGATCCGGTTAGCTCGGCTTGCACATGGGTGCCGGCAGAGCCCAGCAGCAGCCAATGGGATCCCTCTGTTTCTAAAGTCAACACCAGGGGATTGGTGTGGATGGCCTGTAGGCTCAACCGCTGCGACACCGGGATCCGGTCGGCAGGCTGCAACACTCGATAGGGGATCCCGGCAGCTTGCACGGCACTAAGGGAACGCAGGTAACTTTCGGAAGCCGCATTAGCCCCTCCCCCATCCCAGAATTGCCCAATCGCGTTGGCGGGACGTACTCCTTTGGAGAAAGCCGACAGCAGGATCTCCCAGCCGCCATTGGCAGAGCCGGCGGAGGTCATGGCCACCGCCCCGTCCAGACGGCGCAAGCCCTGCTGCCGCAAAAAGGGCAACACCGTGCGTTCTGCCAAACGGGGATCCCCGCTGTTGAGCAAGAGGTGGCGCCCTTCCGCTTGAATGGCCAGGATGGGAATTCGTCCACTGGCCAAGGCGGTAATTTGGACCGGCGGCCCCGGCCACATCCTTGGACCCAGGAGGATGGCGGCCATGATCAGGGCTGTGCCCTGCCAGCGGAAGGCCTGTCGCCACCGCGGCCAAAAGGTTAGGGCCACCAGCGCCCCGTAGAGGAGCAGGCACTGGAGCAGGGAGACCCGGCCGGTGTAGTAGGAACTCAGAGGCCAGCTGGCCATCCAGTTCACCCAGTTGATTAAAGGCGTGATCAAAAACGTCAAGGGCCGGGCCAGCAGGGATCCCAGCCCTGGAGAGAGTAAAGCCACAAAGGCCACCCCGAACCCCGCCACCAGCAGCGGCAGCAACAGGATCATCAGCAGGGGATTGGCCAGCAGTGAATAGGTGGGGATGCGGCCAAAGATGGCCACCTGCAGCGGCAAAGTCCAGATCTGGGCGGCCAGAGGAACGGCCAAGGCGGTGGCCACTGCCGGGGGCAAAAAGTCCAAGCGGGAAACGATGGGAGCTGTCCCCACCAGCAGGCCCAGGGTGGCGGCAAAGCTGAGCTGAAACTCCAGGTCTGTAATCCACAGCGGCTCGTAGATTAAGAGCAAAACTGCCGCCACCAGTAGCGTCCCCAGGGGATTGAGCTTCACCTTTCCTTCCAGGCGCGGCTCCGTCAGCACCAGCATGGCTGCTGCCCCCATCAGTGCTGCCCGCAACACCGAAGGGCTGAACCCCGTGAGGGCGATATAAAGCCCCAGCACTGCCAGAATGATCCCCTGCTGCAGGCGCACCGCCAACCGCCGTGTTAGGACAAACACCACCCCCACCAACAGCGACACATGAAACCCAGAGGCGGCCAGCGCATGGGCCATGCCGATTTCCCGGAAGGCATCCTGCAAGTCGAAATCCAATTGGGCGGCCCGGGATCCCAGCACCAAGGAAGCCAACAGATTCCCCTGCCG
>NZ_JANSIO010000401.1:0-8040 GCF_047462195.1 Synechococcus sp. R3-13
TTGAGCTTATTATTGACTAGAGTCATGCTCTGTTCTCTAAAAGGCTAAGGGATCCCTGGGCCTCGCGATCTGGAGTAGCAGCGGGCTATCCTTCAACTGCTTACAAAGCAGTGAAGAAATCTGGCCTAAATGGGATGTGGCCCATCCGAAGCCCTGGGATTGCCGTTGGGATCCCGTTCACCCCTGGGGATGACATCCCCCCTGGCAGGATAGGAACTCCAGAGCAGGGGATGTATGATGCCTAGCACGGCTTTTTCGGAGCAATCGCAGAGAAAGCTGTACCGACAGGTTGTCCTGGGGATCAGCCAGGGTATGTAAAGGGGAAAGTCCGGTGCAAATCCGGCGCTGTGCCGCAACTGTGATGGGCTTGGGCTAGACCTATGCCCTCAGTCAGGATGCCCGCCTGCGGTTCTGGCTCGTCTTTCTTCCGCGTCGCACGGAATCAGGAGCTTCAAGAAAGAAAATGAATCCCATTCTAGGTCTCAGCCTGGCGCTGGGGGGTCTTGTTTTGGGGATCCCAGCGTGGGCGCAGCCGGCAGCTTCCCCGCCCTCAGCTCAAGAGGTTTTGGAAACCGGCGTTAGCGCCGAGATTTTAAATCAACCCGTCACCACGCCTTTTCGTCGCCCCGGCTTGCTGCGGGATTCTTCCCGCCCGGTTTACGTCGTTACCCGCCAGCAAATTCGAGAGCAAGGGGCAAGAACGGCTCAGGAGGCCCTGCGCTACCTGCCCGGGATCCTCAGCGACGGCACGGCAGGAACCCAGTTGGGAGCCCTTAGCTCCCAGTTTATGCGGGGAGGACGAACGGCCCAGGTGTTGGTGCTCTTGGATGGCCGCCCCATTAACGACCTGGGCTTTTTTGGCGGGTTCGATCTGTCTCAGATCACTACAGATGTGGTCGAGCGTATTGAGATCTCTCCAGGTGGGGGCTCCACCTTATACGGCTCCGATGCCGTTGGCGGGGTCATCAACATCGTGACGCTGGATCCAAAGCCGAGATCCGAGACCGTGCTGGAAGCGGCTATCGGCAGCTACGGCCTCAACGAGCAAGGGATCCAAAACCGCGGCCAAGCGCAGGATCTGGGCTGGGTGGTCAGCTATCGCCGTCTGCAGAGCAACAACGACTTTCCTTTTGAAATTAGGCGTTTGAGCAAAGCAGGCAGGCGGGAGAACTCGGCAGTGGAGTACCACAACCTACAAGCCAAGCTCACCTGGCAATTGGCAGAAGGCCAAGTCCTAACCGGAAATGCCCTTTATCTCAACAAAGCGTTTCAGGTGCCTGGCAGCACCGAGTTTCCCTCCCCCGATGCAGTGCAAAACACCAACGACCTGCTGTTAGATCTCAGTTGGCTGTGGGATCAAGAGAGGGGATCCCTGCAAGCTAGGGTATTTTTTGACGACCTCAACTATCGCTTCAGCGCCCCACAAAGCCAGGGATCCCGGGATGAGATCCTGCGAACGGGGTGGGGATCCCAACTGCAATACACCTGGAAGGCTGCTGAAAACCTGGAGCTTACTCTAGGAGCAGACTACCGATCCATTTCAGCTCGCAACACCACCTTCTCCTTTGCCAGGGGATCCACCAATGTCAACTACGACAATACCGTGAACCAAGGGGCCCTCTTTGCCCGCCTGGATTACAAGCCACAGCCCAACTTTTATCTCAACTTAGGTGTTCGCCAAGATTCGAGCAATCTGGTCAACGGTTCGGCCACCTCTCCCGCCGCAGGGATCCGCTGGGTTTTGGCAGAAAGCACCACCCTGAGGGCCAATTATGCCGGCAGCTTTCGCACCCCCTTGATCTCAAACTTATTCTTTCGTTTGCGGGGCTTTTTTGAGGTAGATGGGAACCCCAATTTGCGACCGGAGCGGGGAGAGAGTTTTGACATTGGCCTGGATCAGGCTTTGGGAGATTTTGGCCTACTGCGCTTGACCTTTGCCCATAACCGCATCCGCGATGGCATTACCTTTGTCAGCACCGGCCCGAGCAGGGGAACCTACGAAAACATTGAGCTCGTGGAATACACGGGCTTGGAAGCAGCCCTGGATTTGCGATTGGGGGAAAACTGGACTCTTTTTGCCAACTACACCCTGAACGATCCCATCATCCGCTCGGCGCTGGATCCCAAAGCGGTTGGCAAACAGCTAGCCTTCGTGGGAGCAGACAGCTTCAACCTGGGCCTGAGCTACCGCGATGCAGAGGATCGGTATGCCTCAGTTTTCCTGCATCACATTGGCACTTTCTTTACCAACAACGCCAATGCCCAATCTCTGCCCGGCTACACCAACCTGGCTCTGCGGGGAGGGATCCCAGTAGCAGAAAATCTCGCTCTAGAAGTGGGGGTTGATAACCTGCTGGATGAGCAATATGAGGTTTTCCCCGGCTACCCCGGAGTGGGTCGCACCGTTCGGCTTAATTTAAGGGGCCAATTTTAGAGCGACTTGAGGCTGACTTTTAGCTGTCTAACTCACTGCTGAATCCTTGGCCAAGACATTGAGATCGTCTTTGCCTCTTCTCACACCCTTTGCTTGGACAGAAACCTATGACTATATCAAGGAGCACCATGTCTCGATCAACTTCCCAGTTGCCCATCCAAGCTGGCAGCGCTGCCCAGCAACCCAGCAGCCATTGTCTTTGGGTTTGTGTCACTTGCGGATCTCGGTGGGTTAACGGCCAAAAAGAAGGGATTAGCAAGGGAGAAATGCTGCTGTCTGCCCTGCAATCTCAAACCCTCAATCCTCAACTGACCCTGAAGCCGGTTGCCTGTATGAGCGGCTGCAGCCATGCTTGTGTCGTTGCGTTGGCAGCACCTCAAAAGATGACCTATGTTTTTGGAGATCTCGATCCAAAAGATGTGGATCTCATTCTGCAGACAGCAGAGCTCTACCTAACCAAGTTGGATGGGATCCTACCCTGGGCCGAGCGCCCTCTGAAAAAAGAGGTGATTACTCGTATTCCACCACTACCTTGAGGAGCTCTCTCATGGCCGCTTTCACGCCCTGGATAACCCCTCTCCATCAAACTTGGCAGGAAGTTTCTTTAACGGGTTGGACAACCCTTTATGAAGGGATCCCTGCCCATATTGACTGCTTGGGGCCGTTGCTCTACGAGCTGTTTCAAGAGCACTGGGCCGAGATCCAGGTGGGCCATGTGGCGGAAGGCGGGGTGCTGGAGCTGGCTTTCAAGAAACCTCCAGCTTTGTGCGTGCTCTACGATGGCTATCTAACCGTTGCCACCGAAACTTGGCACCTGCATTTGTGCCTGGAGGAGCACCAAGGCGGCCCCCACCGCAAGACTCTACCGGAGCTGCGCCGCAAAAGATTGGTTAGCCGTGCTGCTCTCTACCGGCGCCTCAATCCCCAAGGTCAGCCCCGCATGTGGGGGATCCAATTCTGGAATGGAGCAGAAGAACCTTTGCTGCAGATTTTTCTGCCCAGCCCCTTTTTGGGGCCAGAGGAAGACTACCTGCCGGAAGGCAAAGCAGATTACCAAAAGCTTTCTCTTTACGAGCGCATCCGCGCCATCTATGTGCAGGGGAAAGAGCGGATCCCCTATGAGGATAACCCTCTTAAACGTCCCTACCTTGCCGTTTGTCGTTCCAGCCGTTGTTATCCTTCCCGCAACTACCAACCGGTTGTGGAAGCTCTGGAATCGGCTCTTCGAGAAGCCAACCTGGACGTACAGGTTATCACCTCAGGCTGCTTGGAAGTTTGCCAACAGGGGCCCGTGGTTTTTTACTCTGGGGATCGCACCTGGTACAAGCGGGTTACTCCCCAAGTAGCTCGGCAAATTGTTTTTGAGCATTTGCTTAATAGCTGTCCTCTGAAAGACCACCTTTTTCCAGGAGATTAAAGCATGATTGGCCTGCAATCGAGTGCTCAACCTATCCCCAGATCTTGCCGCTTGATCTCAGCCCCACTTTGGATACAAGCTGCTCAAGATTTGGCCCAAGGCTGGTTCTGGCCCAGCTTGTTTACCACCGTCGGCTGTCTCAGCAATATTGCTTATACATGTACCCTTCCTTTTGTAACTGTTGGTATTGTTGCAGGCACAACTTTAACCCGCCAAAGGGCAATCATTAGTGCTTTGATGATTTGGCTGGCCAACCAAATCTTTGGCTACACCTGGCACAACTATCCCCGCACTCCCGATTCGTTTGCCTGGGGGTTGGTGCTGGGGATCGGCACGGTGGGGATTGCTCTTGCTGGCGGTTACCGACCTCTGTTTTCTCAGTCCAAGCCGCTTCGGCCAAGGCAACTGCTGCTGAACTATCTCTGGATCCCGGCCATGCTCATCTTGGGGTTTCTGGCTTTTGAAGGGCTGATTTTGGCCGCCGGCCTGGTTTTGGGGGGAACGGAGGGCCTGACCCTGCCCATTCTGGGCAAAATCTGGCTGCACAACTGGCTGTGGACAGGACTTTGGATTGGGATCCACACCCTGCTGGTGTGGGACAGAGGACGTCGCCGGGTGTGGCTTGGAGAGGAGAAACTGCGGTGAGCTGCTCCCGTACAAGCTCTTCCCATCCCGTCAGCGGTGCGGAGCACCTTTGCAGTGATCTAGAGCATCCCCAAGAGGGATCCAGGCCAAAATAGGGGCGACCTGTGTGGGAGGGGATCCCTTTGCAGCTTTCTCATCTCAACAGTGGCAGGAGTGCCTACCGTCCTTCTCTGCTCTCTCCTTCCCAACGTCTCCTGCTGTTCAGCGGCAAGGGAGGAGTGGGCAAAACAACCTTGACCTGCGCGCTGGCTCGCCAACTGGCCCAGGTGGATCCCCAGCGCCGTCTGCTCCTGATGTCCACAGATCCCGCCCACTCGTTGGGGGACGTGCTGCAAATCTCGGTTACGGATGTGGCCCAACCCTTGCCGGATCGCCCCAATTTACAGGTGCGGGCTTTGCAGGCGGAGATTTTGTTGCAATCTTTTCGGCAAACCTATGGGCCGGCCCTGGAGCTCATTGCCGAGCGGGGCAGTTGGTTTGGCCGAGAGGATCTGCTGCCGATCTGGGATTTGGCGTGGCCGGGGGTGGATGAGCTGATGGCCATTCTGGAGGTCAACCGGCTGCTGGCTGGGGAGGAGGTGGATACGGTCATCCTGGACACGGCCCCCACCGGGCACACCCTGCGGCTGTTGGAGCTGCCCGACTTTTTGGATAATCTGCTGGCTGTGTTTGCCACCTTTCAGGCCAAGCACCGGGAAATCGCCCAAGCCCTGACGGGCACCTATCGACCGGATGAGGCGGATGCATTTTTAGCCCAGTTGCAGAGGGAACTGGAGGGGGGCAAAGCCCGCTTGACCAATCCGGAGAGCACTTCTGCTTGGCTGGTGATGATCCCGGAGCAGTTGAGCGTGGCGGAAACCCGCCGCTTTTGTCAGCAACTGCAAAACCGCCGCGTGCCCATCGGCGGTCTTCTGGTCAATCAGGTGCTGTTTCTAGGAGAAAATACCAGTCAATCCTCACTGCCCACCGCTCTCCCCTCTTCCCTCTACTCGGCGCGGCAACAGGAACAGCGGCGCGTGCTCAAAGCCCTACAGGAGGAGCTGCCCGGATACTCTATCTGGGTCTGTCCTTATCAACTGCAGGAGCCGGTTGGGTTGGCGGCCCTGGATGAGCTGGTTCAGCAGCTTCGCCCCTTGCCAGAGGTGCTGCTGGAGTTGGAAGGGATCCCAGAGCAAAAAGCAGAGAGCCAAGAGAAGAGAAAGTCTCTCTTCTCCACCCTCTTCCCTTCCTTCAAGGGGATCCCGGCTCTACCGGACTTTTTGGCCCAAGGGATCCGACTGGTGTTGGTGGGGGGCAAAGGGGGTGTGGGCAAGACGACGGTGGCCGGGGCCCTGGCTTGGACCTTGGCCAAGCGCCATCCCGACAAGCAGCTCTTGCTGGTCTCTATCGATCCGGCTCACTCGCTGGGGGATCTGTTTCAGACGAAACTGGGTCAGGATCCCATCCCCCTGCTGCCCAACCTGCTGGGGCAGGAGATCGATGCGGCGGTGGTGCTGGAGCAATTCCGGCAGGATTACCTGGAGGAGGTGGCGGCCATCTTGGCAGGGGAGGGGACGGCAGGGGTGGAAGTCCAATACGACCCGCAGGCGTGGCGGCAACTGCTGCAGATGCCTCCACCCGGCCTGGATGAGGTGATGGCCCTGTTGAGTGTTCTCCGACAGGAGACGAGCGGGCAGTTTGACCTGGTGGTGCTGGACACGGCCCCCACAGGCCATCTCCTGCGGTTTCTGCAGATGCCCCAGGCTCTGGAGGGCTGGGTAAGCTTGGCCCTGAAGCTGTGGCTGAAATATCGGGATGTGGTGGGCAGGCCGGAATGGGCGCAGCGGATGCGGGAGCTCTTGGCCCAGGTGCGACAGCTCCGGCAGCAGCTCCAGGATCCCCAGTTTGTTACCTTTATCCCCGTCTTTAACCCCGAGCAAGCAGTTCTGGCGGAAACCGAGCGTCTCTTGGCGGAATTGGATGCTTTGGGGATCCCTCATCCCTACGCCGTTCTCAATCGGGTGTGGTTGGAGGATTCTACCCCCTTTGGAGAGGCCCTCCGCCGTCGTCACCAGACTCTTCTGGCCCAGCTCCCCCAGCCATTTTCCCAGCAGGCCATCTTGACCATCCCCTTCCTACATCCTCCCAGCTTGGAGAATATCGGCTCCTACTTATTGGCTCCTCAGGAGCCCTAACCTAGGGGTAGACCTTGCTCACCCAAGGAGTTATGGATCCCAAGTTGGAAGAACGCGCCCGCGAGCTGCGCACCCTGCTGCAGAAGGCCAGCATTGCCTACTATGTCCACGATGCGCCCATCCTGGAAGACAGCGTTTACGACCGCCTCTACCGCGAGCTGCAAGAGCTGGAGCGGGCTTACCCTGAACTGGTCACTCCCGATAGCCCTACTCAGCGGGTGGGAGAAAAACCTGCAGAGCATTTTCCCACCGTCTTCCACCGCATCCCCCTCTACAGTTTGGAAAACGCTTTCAACCCAGAAGAACTGGAGGAGTGGCAAGAGCGCCTGCTGCGAGTTTTGGGCCGTGCCCCTGTTCCCGACGGCGGGACAGAGGGAGAGCTGGAATATGTATGTGAGCTGAAGATTGATGGCGCCGCCTTGGCCCTAACCTACATCGAGGGTCTTTTGGAGCGGGGTGCTACTCGGGGGGACGGACAGGCCGGAGAAGACATCACCCCCAACGTGCGCGCCATTCGTTCGATTCCCCTGCGGCTGGCGACAGCAGATCCGCCTCCCGTTTTGGAGGTGCGGGGGGAAGTCTATCTGGCCCTGGCCGAGTTCGAGCGGATTAACCGGGAGCGTTGCTCCGCCGGGGATCCCCCCTTTGCCAACCCGCGCAACTGTGCTGCCGGTACCTTGCGACAGTTGGATAGCCGCGTTGTGGCTGCCCGCAAGCTCAGCTTCTTCGCCTACGCCCTCCACTGGCCGGAAGGATGGCCTGCCGGGGATCCCCCGCAAACCCAGTGGCAGTGTCTGCAGCAGCTCAAGGAATTGGGATTTCCAGTCAACCCCCTTTCCCAGGTCTGTCGGGGCTTGGGAGAAGTGATCCAATTTTATGAGCGATGGCGGGGTGCCCAGCTCCCCTACGCCAGCGACGGGGTGGTGGTGAAATTGAACTCCTTGCGGCTGCAGGAGGAGGCCGGCTTTACGCAAAAATTTCCCCGCTGGGCCATTGCCCTCAAATACCCAGCTCAAGAGGTTCCCACTCGCATCCGCGCCATCCTCGCCAGCGTAGGCCGCACCGGCGCCGTCACCCCGGTGGCAGAGTTGGAGCCGGTTCCTCTGGCCGGCACCCTTGTCAGCCGCGCCAGCCTGCACAATGCCGATCGCCTGCGGGAGCTGGATGTGCACATCGGCGATACTGCCATCGTGCGCAAAGCCGGGGAGATCATCCCGGAGGTGGTCGGGATCCTGAAGGAATTGCGCCCTGCCGACGCTGTTCCCTACAGCCTGCCCAGCCAGTGCCCCGAATGCCACGCCCCTTTGGTTCGTCCCCCCGGCGAAGCCGTGACCCGCTGCCCCAACCCCGAGTGCCCGGCTAAGTTGCGC
>NZ_JANSIO010000402.1:0-2722 GCF_047462195.1 Synechococcus sp. R3-13
CTTTTAACAAGGAAGCCACTCGGGAGTCGGGCACATTGGGGATGAGCACGTTCTGCTCCACTGTCAGCCGCAGCTCCCCGGAGCCGTACACCTCCGCCAAGCGGGCCAGCTCCATCATCTCCAGGGCGTTGAGCCGCCCCACCGGCACATGCAGGCCGACAAAGTTGAGGCCCGGCTGCTTCTGGGCATGCAACCCCAGCAGATCCCGCTTGTGCCAGACCACCTCATCTTTTTCCGCTGCCCTGAGCAGAGGGTGGCCAGTCTGGCGCTCCACAGCCGCCCGGAACTTCTCTAGGCCCCACTCGTCAATGAGCCACATCAACCGCGCCTTTTGCCGGTTGGCCCGCAGGCCGTGATCCCGGTAGACCAGCAGCACCGCCTCGCACAGAGGAACCACATCGCGGGGATCCACCCAGACATCTAGGCCAATTGCCTCGGCGCAGCGGCGAGCCGAGAAAAAGCCCCCCACCAGGACGTTGAAGCCCAGCTTGCCCTCTTTGAAGGCAGGTACAAAGGCCAGGTCGTTGATCTCCGCATGCACGGAGTTGTCGCGACAACCGCAGATGGCGATGTTGAACTTGCGCGGCAGGTTGCTGAAGGAAGGGTTGCCCTCGCCGTTGTTGGTAACCATGTCCTGCACCTTGCGAGTGAGGCCGCGCACATCGATCAGCTCGTCCGGGTCAATACCGGCCAGAGGGGATCCCGTGATGTTGCGCACGTTGTCCATGCCCGACTGGATGCTGGTCAGGCCTACCTCTTTCAGGTAGCCCAGGATCTGGGGCATTTCCTCGATGGGGATGCCCCGCAGTTGCAGGTTCTGCCGGGTGGTGATGTCGGCTACGCCCTGTTCTCCATAGGGGTGGATGATTGCGCCCAACATCCGCATTTGGCCGCTGGTTAGGATCCCATTGGGCAGGCGCAGCCGCAGCATGAACTGACCTGGGGTGCGCTTGCGAAAGAAGATCCCCAGCCACTTGAGGCGGTGATCCCGGTCGTCTTCAGGAATGTTCTCCCAACCCATCCGGGCAAACGCCTCCAGCTCGGCCTTGACCGCCAGCCCATCCTTTTCGCTTTTGAGGCGTTCAAATTGGTTCGCCATGATCGCTGCCGTGGGGTGAACATTGGCTATCCTAGCGATGACGAACCGTTAACTTTGGTGTTGGTAGTTACACTTTGTAACAGGTTATGCAGTTTTGTCATTCTCGAATTGCGCTTTATGCATAAAGTCAGGCTTCCAGGAGCAGCAGACCCCTCTTTCCCCTTTGGGAAAGGGGCTGGGGGTGAGGAAAAGCTAGTTGAGAGGGTTGAAAGAGTTGAAAGGCTCCATCTGCCAGAGGAAACGGGGCGGGATCCCCAGCCCTTCGGTGAGGGGTGCGGGCCGTTGGGAAGTTTGGGGATCGCAGTCGTAGAGAGCGGTGGTGTAGCGGTAGCTGCGGGGGGGGCCACCGTTGAGGCGAATGCCGCTAATTTCAAAGGTGTAGTTGCGATTGGGCTGGATCGAACCCACGGAGTAGGTCAAAGTTTCCAGGCCAAAGGCGGGATCCCCCACGCGGAGATCTCCAACAGGCACCGGCTCGCCGCTGAGGGCATCGGTGATGCGGACTTGGGCTTGGCTGAGATCAGCCTTGCCGCCACGGCTGGGCACCGAGAAAGACCAGCGGTAGGCAGACAGGGGCTGGCCGGAAAACCCTTCTAGGCGGTAGAGGTAGCCGTCTTTCTCCGGGAAGGCGATGAACTCTGGATCTGGCACCGACTCGTCAAAACCGAAGATCCAGTTGGCGTTGGCCTGGGTCACCCGTCCAGCCCGTGGGTCAAAGACAATGCCGTAGGCCCCCTGGGCGTACTGAGGATACAGGTTCCAGCGGCGATGCCCCACATCCACAAAGTTTTCTCGACCTGGCTCGGCAAAATAGATGTCCACCTGCCGCGCCAACACCCGGCCTGGATCGGGGCCGTTCAGCTCTAGGATGGGCCCAACCGCCAGGTTGCTGAAGCGGGATCCCGCCTCCCCAGCAGGGGTAAAGCAGCGCCAAGAAGGGGGCGGCTGGTGGCTGAGAGTACCATTGGCTACCTGCATCAAGGCCGCTTGCTGGGCGGCTTCTAGGAACTGAGGATTGAGCTTCACCGGCGGTAACTGGTGCAACAGCCGTAGAAAATTCAGCCGATCCATCATCTTTTGGGCTGCTGCAGGCGTAAGGCGACCGGGGTTGCAGGTAGCAACCTGGGGCTGTTCGGCGTAAATAGGCCCCGTGAAGCTGCGGGTCTGGCGATCCAACCGGCACAGGAAGCTGGCAATCAGCACTTCCCCTGCCCGCGGTGGCTCCATCGAGGTAGGGGATCCTCCACAGGCCGCCAGCAGACAAAGACAAAAGATCCCCGCGATCCTCAAAGCCCAAAGCTGAACCAACTTGGGCAACCGCTGCAAGGGCATGCAAAAACCAGCCGAATTATGAGCCGGTGGGGGTGGGGGTGATGCTGGGGGGGCTGACGGTGCTGCTGCTGCTCTCGCCACAAGCAGGCAACAAGCCCAGACAGGCAAACAGGGCTAAGGCCGCCAAAAGCTGGTGGGTCACTTTGGGTTGCAACGTAGCCATGACAACAAACCTCCCAAATGCTGTTGGGTTTGACCCTGTTCTATCACCTGGCCGAGTGGGCCACAGCGTCAAAACTTATGCCGACAAGGGTATAACGTGACATCCTCCCGACGCTGACCCTACGGGTA
>NZ_JANSIO010000403.1:0-14025 GCF_047462195.1 Synechococcus sp. R3-13
CGTCAGCGGGCCGTAGGCCTTAGGGCGGGGCTGGCAACCCAGTTTTCTTGGTCAGCAGTGCAGTTTTTGACAGGGTGCCGTAGGCATAACGCTTTAGACAGCAGGGCTAGGCGCTGGCCGCCTTCTTCGGAGTGGGCTGGAGCTTCACCCCGTTGGGAATGCAGATTAAGTTTTGATCCAGCACCTGCACAAACCCTTTCGAGCGCAGGGATCCCAGAAGGCGAGTCACCGTCACACGAGTGGCCCCAATGGCATCCCCAATCTGGGCGTGGGTAAGGGGCCAGGGAAGATACATCCCCTGTTCACAGGGCTGCCCATACTCCTCGATCAACAGGCTCAAAAAGCCCTTGAGGCGGTCGATGGCGCGCCGTTGGCCCAAGTTTCCCAACCACAGCAGCTTCCGTTGCAGTTGCTGGCGAAAGTTTTCCTGGACTTTCTGGTGCAAGTAGGGCCACTGCTCCAGGTCTTGCCAGTAGAACCACATCACCGTGGTGCGGTCGGCGTGGGTGCAGGCTTTTAACTCAAAGCGCTCTGGGTTGCTCAGCTCAAAGGGAAACCCAGCCGTGATAAACCCAACAAAGACCTCCCGCCGCTCTGGAGTTTGGCTGACCAAGCGCACCACCCCCTCTTGGGTGATGTACACCAATCCCGGACGAGTGGGAATGCGCACGTCTTTGGGAAAGGTGCGACAGCGGTAGTGCTCCTCGGCCCACTGGCAAAGCTCACGCCATTCCTGAGCCTCTGTTGCCGATGTGATGGAAACAAGTGACATGAGATCAACTTCCTGTCGCTCGAGCGACCTGATGGGTTTTACAGACTTTCCAGCTTTACCCGGCTGTAGGCTATGCAACGCTTCCGCGTTCGCGCCGGCGGTGCGGAGCACCTACACGTCAACGGGACGGAGTCTTAGGAAGATGGGGATGGAGAAACAGCAAGATACACACAAGAAGGCAAATACAGAGAAGAAGGAAACCGCAGGGTTTACTTTACCTTAGCTTCATAATGGCACTTGACCTCATAGGGTGACATTGTGTTCCTACTGATATTGTTCAAAAGGCTACGTCCAATAATAACCCCAAGAAGCCGTAAATTTTCAGATTCTGCCGCTGAACTCGGCTACCTGAGGGATCAGCGCAGATCATTGGGTCAGACTGGTGTATGTCTAAGGGCGGGTGTGGGGTGGCTGGGATGAATATTCTCATCAGCAACGACGATGGCATCCAGGCGGCAGGGGTGCGGTGTTTGGCGGCAGCGCTGGCCCAGCTGGGGGGGCACCAGGTAACGGTGGTCTGTCCGGATCGGGAGCGCTCGGCCACCGGCCATGCCTTGACGTTGCACAAGCCGCTGCGGGTGGATCCGGTGCGGGAGGGATTTCCTCCAGAAGTGCAGGCCTGGGCCTGTTCGGGCACCCCTTCCGACTGTGTCAAGTTAGGTCTGGACGGGCTATTGGATCGTCCTCCCGATTGGGTGATTTCCGGCATCAATCAGGGAGCCAATCTGGGCACGGATGTGCTCTACTCCGGCACCGTCTCGGCGGCAATGGAAGGGCTGCTGGAAGGGATCCCTAGCCTGGCAGTAAGCTTGGCCAGTTTTACCCATCAGGATTTTCAACCAGCGGCCCAGGTGGTGCTGAAGCTACTGG
This sequence comes from Synechococcus sp. R3-13, assembly GCF_047462195.1. Lineage (NCBI taxonomy): Bacteria > Bacillati > Cyanobacteriota > Cyanophyceae > Synechococcales > Synechococcaceae > Synechococcus > Synechococcus sp. R3-13. The sequence goes on from NZ_JANSIO010000403.1 coordinate 1,643, forward strand.
AGAAACTGAGCCTGAAACCCCTGGGGGAGCCGATGCTGTTGAACATCAACGTGCCCCCCCTAGCGCTGGCTGAAATACGCGGCATGGTCTTGGCCCGCCTGGCCTGGCGCAAGTACACAGATCTCTACGAGAAACGGGTGGATCCGCGCGGCAAGGCCTACTACTGGCTGGCAGGAGAGGTGGTGGAAGAGGAGGTGGATCCCTGTTCGGATGTGCGGGCCGTTGCGGAAGGCTATGTATCGATTACGCCCCTGCAGCCAGATCTAACGGCCTACGCGGCCTTTGATAGCTTACAGCGCTGGGGGCTCTCAGCTTTTGGCTCATGAATTTTAAGCCGGTGAGCTGGGGTCAGCGCCGAACAATGTCATCCCCTCCAAATTTTGGGTCGAACTCGGCGGGAAAGCGGGTGTTGGCACTGTAGATTGCCCCTTCCAGAAAAGCGCTCTTTAGGTTGTCCATCGACAGATTGGCCCCTCGCAAATCCGCCCCCGTTAGATCCGCCCCACTTAGGTCGGCGCCACGCAAATTGGCCCCACTCAGGTTGGCCTCGCCCATCATAGAGGAGACTGCGTAGAAACTCCCGTCAGCGCCAGCAATCGTTTCGCCACCCCTTCGGCAACCGGCATGACCGACAGTCGCGTGCCCCGTCGTACTACTTCCAGCTCCTCTGGGGTGAAGGTGTCTCGCAATTCAGCCAAAGGGATCAATCGCCCAAAGGCTGAGACAAACCGCACTCGCACTGTATGCCAGCGGGGATCCTCGCGGGTAGATTTGGGATCATAGTAGGGGCTGGCAGGGTCGAATTGGCTGGGATCCACCACGTGGGTTTCCAGGATCTCCATCAAACCGGCAATTCCGGGTGGCTCGGCATTGGAATGGTAGAAAAAGGCGCGATCCCCAGGCTGCATTGCCTTCAGATAGTTGCGGGCTTGGTAGTTGCGCACGCCATCCCAAAGGGTTTGGCCCTCCCGCTGCAAATCCCAGATGCTATAGATGCTGGGCTCAGATTTCATCAGCCAATAGTTCATGGGGCACTAGGCTCTGGGAGCAGATAAGGGGGAACAACGGGCAACAAACTCGACAAAGTTGCGCAGCATCTTCAAGCCGTAGGGGCCGGACTTTTCTGGGTGAAACTGGGTAGCAAACAAAGCGCCGCGGGCAATGGCGGCTACACAGGTTTGGCTCCCGTGTTGGGTCGTGGCAGCCACCCAGCTTGGGTCATTGGGCACTGCGTGGTAGGAGTGGACAAAGTAAACCCAGCTTTGATCCGGGATCCCTGCCCAGAGGGGAGAGTGGGCTTGGGTGAGTTGCAGTTGATTCCAGCCCATGTGAGGGATGCGCAGGCCCGCCTCTGGCCGAAAGCGCTGCACCCGTCCGGGCACGATGCCCAGCCCCGGTTCCACCCCCTCTTCGCTGCTCTCAAACAAAACCTGCAAACCAATGCAAATGCCCAAGAAGGGCTGCTGCCGCTGCACCGCCTCCCGGATGGGATCCACAAAGCCTCGCTCTCGCAACTGCTGCATGGCCGGATCAAAAGCCCCATCTCCCGGCAGGATGATCCCGTCGAAACGCTCCAGCCCGACCGGCTCTGTTACCAGATGCACCTCTGCCCCGGCACGCTCCAAGCCTTTGCAAGCCGAATGCAGATTTCCCGCCTCATAGTCGATCACCGCCAGGCGTACAGTCCCCATGGGATCCCTTCTCGTGAGGAGTTTAGGAGTCTATCAGTATAGTGGTTCTAACCCGTTTGAGCTGACTCATGGCTGTGGCAACGGCTTTGCACGATCCCACTCCGACCGGTACTGCTCCGCAACCCTGTCGCGACCAGGTTGATTGGCCTGAGGCGGCTTACCTGCACATCCCTTTTTGTCGGCAGCGCTGCCACTACTGTGATTTTGCCACCGGCCTGGGCACCCGAGAGTTGATAGAAACTTACGTGCAAATGCTCTGCCGAGAGATCGGCGGCGCCTACCGCTACCGCCATCTGGCCGGGGATCCCAGACCGTTGACCAGCCTTTTTTTCGGGGGTGGCACCCCTTCTCTGCTGACGGTGGAGCAACTGGGGCGGATCTTGACTCAATTGAGGGAGAGGATCCCGTTTCATCCCGACTGCGAGATTTCTCTGGAGGCCAACCCCGGCACCCTGACGCGGGAGCAGTTGGCGGGCTACCGGGAGCTGGGGGTCAACCGCATCAGCCTAGGGGTACAGGCATTTCAGCCAGAGCTGCTGGCCGCTTGTGGTCGCCTGCATGGAGTGGAGGAAGTTTACGAAGCCGTGGCCGACTTGCAGGCGGCGGGCTTTGAGAATTTCAACCTGGATTTGATCTTTGGGCTGCCCTACCAGACTTTGGAACACTGGCAGCAGTCTCTACGAGCTGTTCTTGAGATTAACCCCACCCATGTCTCCGTCTATGATCTGACGATTGAACCGGGAACCCGCTTTGGTCGGATGTACCGACCGGGAGCAGCACCTTTGCCCAGCGAGGAAACCACAGTTGCCATGTACCTAATGGCGCGGGAGCTGCTCACCGAAGCGGGCTACATCCACTACGAAATCTCCAATTTTGCCCGCCCCGGCTACGCCTGTCGCCACAACCGAGTGTACTGGGAAAATCGCCCTTACTTTGGCTTTGGCATGGGATCCGTCGGCTACGAGGGGGGACGGCGCATTCAGCAGCCCAAAACCCTTTACCACTACTTCGAGCAGGTGAAAGTCGGAGTCCACCCTCTCCCTCCTGAAGCATCCCCAGAGGAAGTTTGGATGGATACTTTGATGTTGGGGTTGCGTCTAAAGGAAGGTCTGGATTTGTGCCATTTACAGGAGCGTTTTGGCCACCCAAAGGTCGAGCAAGCTTTGGAGAGGCTGGATCCCTATTTTGAGAAGGGATGGGCCAGTTGTGAGGCAGGCCGGCTACGGCTGATTCCGCCCGATGGCTGGCTATTTTCCAATGAGATTCTCAGAGACTTGCTGGCTTGATTCCGACGGTTACTTTCACAAGATTTCTCACCAGAGCCCCCTATCCCAATTGGCCGAAAACTCAAGCTTTGAGGAGCGTAGGCCATCACCATTTCCAGCAGCCATTAAACCCAACATTTCACAGATCCTGAGATCTCTAATCTTGCAAGAGGGGTTGAGGGGAAAGATACGGAAGCCCAGAGGATCCCTATCGATAGTTGACAAATTGCAGCGCCACCGGGTAGTCCTGCTGCCTGAGCATTTGAATGACCGCCTGCAGCTCGTCTTTATCCTTGCCGGAAACGCGCACCAGATCCCCTTGAATGGCAGGCTGCACTTTCTTAAAGTTGTCGCGGATTTGCTTGGCGATCTGTTTGGCCAGTGTGGCATCAATGCCCTTTTTCAGGTGAACCACCTGGCGCACTCGGTTGCCGCCGGCGCTCTCTGGGGGTTGGAAGTCGAAGATCTTCAGGGATAGACCCCGCTTGGCCGCTTTGGTAAGAAGCAGATCCCGAATGGAGTTGAGGGCCATGTCGTTGGCGGTGGTGATGGTCAGGGATCCCTCCTCCAGCTCAATTTCCGTCTGAGTATCCTTGAGGTCGTAGCGCTGTTTGATCTCCCGCCGGGCTTGATCCACAGCGTTCACCAGTTCCTGCCGATCGAAATCACTGACGATATCAAATGAGTAGGTAGAGGCCATAAACCTTATCTTCGCTATCGTTCAGTATCTTAAGCCCTCAGCCAAGCAGGGATCCCTAACTCTCGGAGAAGCTACAACAGGTAGAAGGATCCCAGTCCAGATTTACGGAGAAGCAGGATGGCCGATGTTGTTTTAATTACAGGCGCTTCTGAAGGCATCGGCAGAGCTACTGCCTTTACCTTTGCCCGTGGGGGTTACCGATTGGCGCTGGCTGCCCGCACTGCCGAAACCCTGAAGCAAACGGCCATCGACCTAGAGCAAAGCCTCAACGCCGAGGTCTTGGCCGTTCCCACCGATGTCACGCAGCCAGAACAGGTGCAAAACCTAGTGGAGAGAACCCTAGAACGCTATGGCCGCATCGACTGCCTGATCAACAACGCCGGCATCTGCATGAGTGGCCCTTTTTTGCAAACCACCCCGGAGCACTGGCAGGCTCTGATGGCGGTCAATTTTTGGGGCTACCTCCACACCATCCGAGCCGTGCTCCCCGACATGTTGAAGCGCAAAAAAGGCCAGATCATCAACGTGGGATCCATTGGCGGCAAAATGCCCCTGCCCCAGATGAGCGCCTATTGTGCCAGCAAGTACGCGGTCAGTGGGCTGACAGAAGCGCTGCGTCTGGAACTGCAACCCCAAGGGATCCAGGTGATCGGCGTCCATCCGGGCATCGTCAGCAGCAATTTCCTCAAGCGAGCCATTTTTCTGGATGAGGTGAGGCCAGCGTCCTCTCCCGACAGCCAAGCCCAAACCTCAGGTGGCAAAGCCCGTGAGCAAATGCAACAGGCGCTGGAGAGTTTTTGGGTCAGCCAGCCGGAAGAAGTTGCCGAAGCCATTTGGGATGCCGCTCGCCAGTCCAAGTCAGAGGTGGTGGTGGGCATGGCCCAATGGGCAGTAGGAGCTTACACCCTCTTCCCCGGATGGGTCGGCTCATTGCTCCAGAATGTTCCTCGCTAGCCCACTGGATCGGTCGAGAGTTCTGGGGCGCTGGATGAGCGATTCTGCAGACCCAGCGATAGCAGGAAGAAGGCTAAACTTCGGTATAGTTTGAGGTACGGTTAAACACTGGTATTGACAGCGGAAGTATGGTTGAATCTGTGCCTTCTCCTTCCGGTACCCACCAGCACATCTTGATCGTGGAAGACCGAGATGGCCGCCGTACCCAGGTGCTGGGATCCGCCAAATACTTCATCGGTCGGGACTTGGCGAACGACATCTGTCTCAACTCTCAGTATGCCTCCCGCTACCACGCCATGCTGCTGCGGATTCCCGCCGAGCGAGAGGGAGAATATTGCTACCGCATTTTGGATGGGGATCTGGAAGGTCGCCCCAGCACCAATGGCTTGTTGATCAACGGCCAGAAATTGACCACCCACCAGCTCAAGTCGGGGGATGTGATCACCTTTGGCCCCGATGCCAAAGCCACCTACAAAATTGTTAAGGCTCCCTAGGCCCAGATCTCTGCAGAGCGTGCAATCGCCCCCCAATCAACAGCAGCAAAGCCAGCACCAAGGCCATCTCCGACAGCAAGGTCGCTAGGGCCGCCCCCTGCCAACCCCACCTTGGGATCCAAACCGCATTCAAAAGCCCATTCAGCCCCAGAGCCATCAGTTGCAGACGGCTGCGGGGCTTTTGCAACCCTGCCCCGGTGAGCAGGTGAGACAGCAAAAGGTGGATCCCTTCCAGCAAAATGACCGGGCTGAGCCAGCGCAGGATGAGGGCCGTTTCCCGGTAAGCCGATCCCAGCACCCAAGGGATTCCGTAGGATCCCAGCGCCAGCCCCAGAGCAGCCAAACTGCCGTAGCCCACCACCCAAGGGAAAAGCTGCCAGGCGTAGCGCCAGCCTTGCGGAAGGCCCTTCTGCCCTTGGCGGCACAGCTCGGCAAAATGGCTGGTGAGCAGGGCGATCATCGGCGTTTGCGAGAAGTTGATCACCCGGTAGGCAGCGCTGTAAAGACCCCCCGCCGCTGCTGAGGCCAAACGGGGCAAGAGCAGCTTATCCAAATCGGTGAAGGTTTTCACCGCGGCCAGCCCCACCGCAAAGTCCCAGCCCGCTATCAGCCGTTCCCGCAGATCTCGCCAGCTTAGGGCCAAGGGGGGAGAAGGCTCGCTCCACCGCCCCATCCCCCTCGCGATCAGCAGCAGCACGACCAACACCATCAGGCCGTACAGAACAGCCCATTGCACCAGGGATCCCCAGCCCAAGGCCACCGCCAACAACACTGCCCCCAATCGCCCCAGCGCCATGCCGGTGTCGATGAGGGCCACGCCGGCAACCTGCTCTCGCCCAACCAGGATCCCTCTGTACACCTCTGGCACTGCGACGAACAGCAGATCGCTCAAGAGCAATACCCCCACCACCGCTGCCGGCGTCCCGGCCAGCCAAACGCTCAAGAGGGGCCACAACACCAGCGCCATCCCCCCACAGCCCAATCCCGCCAGCCATAAGCTGGGGCCAACCCCCTGGGTGCAAGTCAGGGATCCCTGCCGGCTGAGGCGCTGGATCAGCAGTTCCGATTGGCCCAAATAGCCAAACGGGGCGGCCAGGTTGCTGCAGGCCAAGATGGCAGAGAAAACCCCGAAGGCTTCCGGCCCCAACAGACGGGCCAAGAGGATGAAATAGGCCCCGGACAACCCCAGGCGCAGGCCATTGCCCACCATCAGCCAGGCAGCCTGGCGCAGCCGTTGTTGTTCTGCTCTATCCACGCTGCCACTCCTGGACGAGGCTTGCCAGAGCCAGGGATACTGGATGGATGCTGAGAGGGCCCGCCCAAGAGCGGGCATCTCCTCTTGATTTTGGGTGTATCGGTTGCAATTCTTCTGGCAAGTTCATGGCCAAACTCTACCCCGTCAGCAACGCCGCGCGAAGCCCCCACACCTTGGCAGGACGGGATCCAAAAGCCCTGTTCTCCCCCCATTCCAGGCCGCCTGCCCCTCGCCGGGTGCTTCCCCCACCCCCGCCGGACGGCGGTAGTCCTCGTTGGCTGGGATCCGCATCGTCCAAAACGGTGGGGCAGGGCTATCGGGCCGTTGTCTTGCTCTTGCTGACCAGTCTGCTGCTGTTTGGAGGGCTGGGATCCCGTCTGGCCTACCTGCAGCTAGCGCGCACCCAGTATTACCGCCAGTTGGCCGATACCAACCGCATTCGCCTGCTGCCCCAGCCGCCAGAACGCGGGCGCATTGTGGATCGCAACGGTGTATTGCTGGCGGGCAGCCGATTGTCCCACTCGGTCTTCCTCTGGCCTCTGGTGCAGTCTCGGCAGCGCTGGCAGGAGATGATCCCCAAGTTGGCAGACTACTTGAACATCGCCCCTGAGGAGATCGCCCAAAAGCTAGAACAGGCTGGATATCGTTCCCCTTTTCCCGTGCGCATCCTGCGCAACGCCAGCCCCCAGGTGGTCATTCAACTGGAGGAGATGAGCCGCGAGCTGCCGGGAGTGATGGTGGAGGCGGAGACGGTGCGGTTTTATCCCCATGGCGACTTGGCTGCTCATCTGCTGGGCTATACCGGCGAGATCTCGCAGGAACAACTGCGGGCGGATCCCAGCTATCGCCTGGGGGATATCGTTGGCCTGATGGGAGTGGAGGAATTGTTCGAGAACCATCTGCGCGGCCAATGGGGCGGGCGACAGGTGGAGGTGGACGCCATGGGAGAGGTGCTGCGGGTGCTGGGGGAACAAGCGCCCCAACCGGGCAACACCCTGCAGCTCACTTTGGATGTGCGGCTGCAGCAGGCGGCAGAGCGAGCCCTCGGCCAGCAAAAAGGAGCGGTGATCGCCATGGATCCCAGCGATGGCTCGATCCTGGCCATGGCCAGCTATCCCACCTTTGATCCCAACCTCTTTTCCAGCCGCATCACCCAAGCCCAGTGGGAGAGCCTGCAGCAGCAGGATTTTCCCTTCCTCAACCGCGGCCTGCGGCCCTATCCCCCCGCCAGCACCTACAAAATCATCACCACCGCTGCCGGGATTGAGTCGGGAGCCTTTCCCCCGAATACGGTGCTGCAGACCGGCCCCTACATCCAGGTGGGAGGGTGGCGCTTTTGGGACTGGAACCGGGCCGGCTTCGGGCGGCTGAACTACCGGCAGGCGATGGCCTACAGCAGCGACACCTTTTTCTACCAAATCGCCCTCGGCACCAAGGCTGCCCCCTTGCAAGAATGGTCGCGCCGCTTTGGGTTGGGACAACTGACCGGGATTGGCCTCAAAGGGGAGGCTGCTGGCCTGGTGCCGGATGCTGAGTGGAAGCAGCGCCACTGGCGCGAGCCCTGGTATGTGGGCGACACGGTCAACATGTCCATCGGCCAGGGATTTATTACCGCTACGCCGCTGCAAATGGCGGTGGTAACGGCGGCAGTGGCCAATGGGGGCTGGCGGGTGCGCCCCTTGCTCTCGCACCAGGTGATCCCGGAAAGCCCTGTGCCGCTGCGCCAAAAGGTAGGTCTTTCCCCTGCCACCCTGGAGATCCTGCAGCAGGGGCTGCGAGATGTCGTGGTTTACGGCACTGGCGGCAACGCCAACCTGGGGCCAGGATTTCCCCCAACGGCTGGTAAAACCGGCACCGCAGAGGATCCGCCGCGGCGATCCCACGCTTGGTATGTTGGCTATGCTCCCTACGACCGGCCCGAATTGGTGGTCGTGGTCTTTCTGGAAAACAGCGGCGGTGGGGGTGGATCACGGGCCGCTCCCATCTTTCGAGAGGTGATGCGGGCCTACTTCCGACCCGAGTCGTGAGCCCTAGCTTTCTGTCGGATCCGAGCCAACTGGGTATATGCAGTCTCTTGTCTCCCAGAAAATTGCGTTAAGATCCCCTAAAACCCCTTGCCCAGCAGGCTTCTGCCCTAACTTAGCTGTAGAATATGTCAGTGATTTGGAGCTCAACTGCCACAATCCTGCCATTCGCGCCAGTGGCGCCTTGGCGCATTGCAGGGCAAGCCCCGCTCCCACACACTGAGAACACTCTGGGCCGTGGCCGCTCTGCAACGCCTGAGCGAATCCGCGATCCAGGGAACTCTCTAACTTTATTGCCTAACTCAAAAGGAGATCAGGATGAACAAGGCAGAACTTGTTGATGCCGTCGCTCATCGCGCCAATGTAACCAAAAAAGAAGCGGAGGCTGTCATTTCCGCCGCACTGGAGATCATTGTCGAAGAGGTCGCATCCCGCGATGAAAACGGTGAACCCAAGGGGAAGGTGACCCTGGTGGGCTTCGGCTCCTTTGAGGCTCGCAAGCGCAAAGAGCGGGAAGGTCGCAACCCGAAAACCAACCAAAAAATGGTGATCCCAGAGAGCATCGTCCCCACTTTTACGGCGGGCAAGTCATTCCGCGAAGCAGTAGCAGGGGGGAAATCTTAATTTCGCCGGGTTGGGACAAGGACTCCGTCCCGCTGACGCGAACGGCTGCGGGGTAGGGCGTGGAGCAGCCTCGACATGGTGGCAATTGGGCTTGGGGAGCAGCAATCGCTGGCTGCTCTCCCCAGGAGATTCTGGATTTTTCGGCCAGCTTGAATCCGCTGGGCCCACCGGAATCGGTCTTGCAAGCTCTGACTCAGGCGCTGTCTGCAGCAGATCCGGTTGTTGTCAGCCGTTACCCGGATCCCGACTATCGGGACTTGCGCATCTGTTTGGCCAACCATTGGGCCGTCGATCCTGAGTGGATCTTTGTGGGCAATGGGGCAGCGGAGTTGCTCACCTGGGCAGCCCGGGATGCGCAAGGGCGGGAGGTATGGCTGCCCCAGCCTGCTTTTGGGGATTATGCGCGGGCTCTGCGGGCAGCAGGGGTAACCATCAAGCCGCTGCCTTTTTTCCCCGGCCAGGGATCCCCTAGTTTCGCCTTTCTCCAGGAGCCGCTTCCGGCGGCAGGCAAGGGGAGCCGAGTGCTCTGGCTGAACAACCCCCACAACCCGACGGGCCAGCTCATCCCGCAGCAAGACATCCTGCCTCTCCTGCCCCAGTTCAACCAGGTGGTGGTGGACGAGGCTTTTATGGACTTTTTGCCGGGGGAGCCCACCCTGAGCTCAAACTCCAGCTCGTCGGCAATGCCCCGCAGCCAAACTTTGATCCCCTACCTGGCGGCTCATCCCAACACCATCGTCATCCGTTCCCTCACCAAGTTTTTCACACTGCCCGGCTTGCGCATTGGCTTTGCGGTGGGGCACCCGGATCACTGGCAGCGCTGGCGACAGTGGCGGGATCCCTGGAGCGTCAACGGATTGGCGGGAGTGGCAGTGGCGGCAGCTTTGGCCGATGAGGACTTCCGCCGGCGCACCTTCGCCTGGCTGCCCGTGGCCCGAGAGCATTTGCTCAGGGGTTTGCAAGCGCTGCCCGGCTGGGATCCCTGGCCTGGTCAAGCCAATTTTGTGTTGGTGCGCTGCCCTGGCTCTGCCACGCAAATTCAGCGGGCGCTGCTGCAGCGGCACCGGATTCTGGTGCGGGATTGCCTGAGTTTTCCCGAGCTGGGAGATCGCTACCTGCGCATTGGCCTGCGCACCCTGCCGGAGCAGGAGCAGTTGTTATCCGCCTGCCGGGAGATCCTGGAGAATAGCTAGGGATTTTTCTGCGGGAGAAATTCTCATGCCCGAAGCTACCGCCTTTTGGCCGGAATGCAACGCCCCTATCGTGCGGGGGGTGGCCCATTACAGCGATCTGGAGTTGCTGCGGGCCTTTCAACGGCAGCCGGAGGTGGCCCGCTACTTCATCAGCCTGTTTTGCCGCTACTGCCAGTGGGTGGACGGGATCCTTGCCGAGCATCTGCCGCCAGAGCAATGGGCTGCCTGTCGAGAGCAGGTTTGGTTGCGGCTTTACCCGCGCCTGCAGCGCCTAGATGTCCACAGCCTTGTGGGAGAAGGGGATCCTGTGCTGCGACCCTGGCTGGCGGAGCAAACCCGTGAGCTGATCCAATCCTTGGATGGGATCCCCACCCGCCCTCAAGCTTCTTGCAGTCTCGACTCCACCAGAGGCGGGGCGAAGTCCTCTCTTTCACCGGCACTGGCCTGTTATTTGACTGCTGGTTTGGATACCCTGCCGGGGGATCTGCGCTTCATTCTGCTGCTGCGGGATCGGTTTGGCTGGTCACCGGTTCGCATTGCCGACCAACTCAAGGCTGACGGATACTACCTTGCTCCAGAAGATGTGGATGCCGTCGTTGCCTCTGCCCGCCAGATCTTGCTTCAGAACCTACCGACAGATGTGCGTGCCCTTTATCTGGAGGCAAAGCCCTAGAAGACTGCCATAGCCCTGTGGCATGGTGGTTTATGGCAAGGTATGGGGCGCTGGCAATCCTTGTTCCCAAGGTGGGTTCTCCTGTTAGGCTGTTTCCGGCTGTAACAGTGGATCGGCATTGTTTGCTCTCCGACTTTACATCAAGTTGAGTGTGGGCTGTCTATGAGTCCTTCTCCGCTTCCCCCAGACCCTACCCAACCCCTGTCTCCGGCACAGCAGTCCCATTCACATCCAGTTCCTCAACTTGCTCTTCAGGAGGCGCTGAGCCATCTGCATTTGGATGTGCTGAAAGAACTGGAGCGATTCCGCCTCTGGCAGCGTTTGCAGCGCATGGACTCTGTCCCGCCCCCACGAGCAGGTCAGCTTGGGAATACCAGCTCTGTACAGCGCCCTTCACCTGTACTCATTCAAGAGGTGGTGGAAGACTTGGAAGAGGAAGAGATGCCGCGGCCCTCCGGGGCCTTTTCGCCCCTCTGGGTCTTGCTGCTGTGGGTGCTTTCCTGCGCGGGGATTGGCTTTGGGGTGCGCTGGCTGATCTGGCCGGAAGAACTGTCCCTGCCCCAAAGCGCTGCCCACAGGGCGGAAGAAGGGATCCCTGCCCAGGTGGATCTGGCCCAGTTGCCCCTGATCCCACTGGAACCGGTGGAAGGGCAGGTGGGAGAGGAGTTCTATTTCGGTGGCTTGGATCCCGGTCGGTTGTCCCTGGGCTTGGCGGCCACCCCAGACTGGAAGGACTTGCAGGTGGATCCCCTTCAAGACGTTCCCAACCTGCTGGATAGCCTGCAAACTGACTTGGCCTTGGCTTCCGAGGAATCTGCTCCCCCCAGGTCACAAACGGTGGAGCAGTTGGCGGCCAGCCTGGAGCGCCCATCCCAACCTTCACCGCCTACCTCTGTGGGATCCCAGAACGTGGTGCCCCTAAGCGACAACAGCGTAGACTCCCTGGGGCCGAACCGCGGCGAGGGAACCTTCTTGGTGCTCACTACCTACTCGGGAGATGAGAGCTTGGCACGTGCTCGAGAAGTTTCTGATGGGGCCTTTGTCAAAGATGTGAATGGCCAGAAGTTTGTGCAGTTGGCAGCATTTGAGCAACTGGAGTATGCCCGCTATCATGCGGAAACCCTGAAAAGCAAGGGCTTTAACGTTACAATTGCTGAGCAGTAGCTTTGAGGACTACAGATCCCGAATCCAAGGGATCCGAGAGAGAGGTAGCTGCCGCCAGATCCCTTCACTTCCTTCTGGATCGAGCAGGCGCCAGGCCAGCAACCCGGTTGCCGAGAGGAAAACCAGGGCCAGCAACAACGCAAGGGCATTCTGTAGGCTTTTCAAAAAGGGCCAGAGGCGGGCTGTGCTCGGCCCCACCTGAGCAGCTCCAGACCGCTGCCGCGCCTGGGCGGGGGGGTTCCCGGAAGCTGGAGAGGAACTCAAGGGACGGGCAGGTGGAGCGAGGGTAGAGGACGTCAACTGGGCGGCAGGAATGGGTGGCCCTGGTAACCGATTCAAAACCATA
>NZ_JANSIO010000404.1:0-8462 GCF_047462195.1 Synechococcus sp. R3-13
ACGCGAAAGGACTCCGTCCCGCTAACGCGATCAAACCACAAATCCACTCTCCTGATCCTGAGCCGCTTGCCAGCTCCGGGCATCAAAATACAGATCTTCCAGAGTGGTTTCCTCCAACACCTGCTGCACCCGTCGAGCGATCCGCTGCCACAGGGCTTCCGTCACCCAGTCCAGCCGCTCCGCCGGATGCACGGCTGAAGGATTAGAACTGTCCATGAGAGGATCCAAGGATTCTCCCACTGCCGCCAAAATGGCGCTAATCGGGATCCGCCGCGGCGCCCGTGCCAACCGGTAGCCTCCCTGGGCCCCCCGTTGGGAACAAACCAAGCCGGCCTGCCGCAACTCAATCAGCAACTTTTCCAGGTAGGGAGCTGGGATCCCCTGTCGCTCGGCAATGGCCCGCACCGAAGCCATTTGCCCGGAGCCGAGCATAGCCAGATCCAACAAAGCCCTGATGCTATAGGTGGCCCGCGTTGTCAAGCGCACCGGGATCCTTCTCCAGAGAGAAAAGAGGAAAGAGCAGAGAGAAAAGAGCCTCACTTCTCAATCCTCACTCCTCATTGTTGCTACGCAACGCTAGCACGAAAGGCAGATGCCTGGGTATCGGGGCACCGGCCAAGAGAAGTTAATCTGGGGATCCGAGGTGATCTCCAATTGTTGGCAGCAAGCCCTTGGAGCGGAGAATAGGTTATCGGGATGGAACACCCCACCGCCAGCCTTTACTTGGTGGCCACCCCCATCGGCAACCGCGAAGACATCACCCTGCGGGCGCTGCGGGTTCTGCGCGAGGTGGATTGGGTGGCAGCAGAAGATACTCGCCACTCCGGCCAGCTTCTTAAACATTTTCAAATCTCCGCCCGCCTCATCAGCTATCACGAGCACAACGCTGCCCAGCGGATCCCGCAACTCCTGAAGTATCTGTCGGCGGGCCAGTCGGTGGCCCTGATCAGCGATGCCGGCACTCCTGCCATCTCCGATCCGGGAGAAGAGTTGGTGCGCGCCTGCATTCAGGCCGGGATCCCGGTGATCCCTGTGCCGGGGCCGGTAGCTGCTGTTGCGGCCTTGACCGCTTCGGGCCTGCCCACAGAACGATTCGTGTTCGAGGGATTTTTACCTCTTAAACCCAGCCAACGACAAGCCCGCCTGCGGCAGTTGGCCCAAGAGCCCCGCACCCTCATCCTTTACGAGGCCCCCCATCGCCTGCGCCAAACTCTGCAGGATCTGCTGGATCACTGCGGCCCAGAGCGGCAGATCGTGCTGGCGCGGGAGCTGACCAAGCTGTATGAGTCCTTCTGGCGGGGATCCCTGGCAGCAGCTCTGGAGCACTGCGCTGCTCAGCCGCCCCGAGGGGAGTTCACCCTCTTGCTTGAGGGATATGTCGGTGCCGTTCCCAGCCCTAACCCTGCCAGAGGCGGGACGGAGTCCTTGAATGGGCGGGGAGACAGTGAATCGGAAGCGGAAATTCGCCAAGAAATGGCTCGGTTGCTGGCCGAGGGCCTATCCCGCTCCGCAGCCAGCCGCCGGTTGGCCCAGCGTCTGCAGGGATCCCCCATCTGGACGCGGCGCCGCCTTTACAATCTATCCTTGCAGCTTGAGCCGCTCCCCAGTTCTGGCGGGACGGAGTCCTTTTCTGAGTACGTCAGCGCTCCACATTGTTTCCAAGACAACAGCGAGACCGAGTCCTGAGGTGTTCGCGTTAGCGGGACGGAGTCCTATGGCACGGATTTTGTTGGTGGACGATGAAGTGGAGTTGGCCGATTCTCTGGCCCAGCAATTGAGGCGAGAGGGCTACACGGTGGACGTCGCCTACACAGGAGGGCGGGCCTGGGAACTGCTGCAAAAGACGGGATCCCTGCCCTACAATCTGCTGGTCTTGGATTGGATGTTGCCGGAGCTCTCCGGGCTTTCCCTCTGTCAGCGGGTGCGGCAGGTCGATGGCACCACTCCCATCCTGTTTTTGACCGCCAAAGATACCCTAGACGACCGGGTGGAAGGGCTGGATGCCGGGGCAGATGATTACTTGGTGAAGCCGTTCGAGCTGCGGGAACTGCTGGCGCGGGTGCGAGCCCTCTTGCGGCGGGCCACCGGCCCTGGAGAAGGGATCCCTCGCCTACAGATAGGGGATTTGGAGCTGGATCGGGAGAACCAGGTGGCCTACCGGCAGGGGCGGATGATCCACCTCTCTCAAAAAGAGTTTCGCCTGCTGGAGTACTTCATGACCCACCCCGGCCAGTTGCTCACCCACGACCAGATCTACGAGCAGGTGTGGGCCGGAGAGGATCCCCCCAGCAGCAATGTCTTGGCAGCTCAGGTGCGCCTGCTGCGGCGCCGCCTCAGGTTGCCCGGAGCAGCAGAATTGATCCACGCCGTCTACGGCAAGGGCTATCGCTTCGGGCCTGTCGCCGAGAATCCCTAGGAAGAGGCCCAGAAGAGGCCCATCCTACAGTCCCGCAAGCTGTAGCTGTCCCGAACAGCAGCAAACCCCAAGCAAGCGACCCAACGGGGCCATTCCCAACAGCTTGCTGGGATTCACAGCTCCCCTCTCCCAAGAGGAGAGGGGCAGGAGCGCTTGGGGCTCACTTGGACTTGAGCTTCTCCGCTTTCTCGATGGCCTCTTCGATGGTGCCCACCAAGTAGAAGGCTTGCTCCGGCAGATTGTCCAATTCCCCCGACAAAATGCGCTGGAAGCCCTTGATGGTGTCTGCCAATTTCACATACTTGCCGGGGGAGCCAGTGAATACCTCCGCCACGAAGAACGGCTGGGACAGGAAACGCTCGATGCGGCGGGCGCGGGCCACCACCAGCTTGTCCTCTTCCGACAGCTCGTCCAGCCCCAGGATGGCGATGATATCTTGCAGCTCTTTGTAGCGCTGCAGCGTTTGCTTCACTGCCCGGGCGGTGTTGTAGTGCTCTTCGCCCACAATGTCCGCCTGCAGGATGGTGGAAGAGGAATCCAGGGGATCCACCGCCGGATAGATACCCTTGGCTGCCAAGCTGCGGGACAATACCACCGTCGAGTCAAGGTGGGCAAAGGTGGTTGCTGGGGCCGGATCCGTCAAGTCGTCAGCAGGCACATACACCGCCTGCACCGAGGTGATGGATCCCTGCTTGGTAGAGGTGATGCGCTCTTGCAGGTTGCCCATTTCGGTAGCCAAGGTGGGCTGGTAACCCACCGCCGAGGGCATGCGGCCCAACAGCGCCGACACTTCCGACCCGGCCTGCACAAAGCGGAAGATATTGTCGATGAACAGCAGCACGTCCTGCTTGTTAACGTCGCGGAAGTACTCTGCCATGGTCAGGGCAGTCAGGCCAACCCGCATGCGGGCACCCGGTGGCTCGTTCATCTGGCCATAGACCAGCGCCACCTTATCCAGCACGCCGGATTCTTTCATCTCGTTGTAGAGGTCATTGCCCTCGCGGGTGCGCTCTCCCACGCCCGCAAACACCGATAGGCCAGAGTGCTCCTCAGCGATGTTGTGGATCAGCTCCTGGATGAGCACTGTCTTGCCGACGCCGGCACCGCCAAACAGGCCCACCTTGCCCCCCTTTTTGAAGGGGGCCAGCAGGTCAATCACCTTGATGCCGGTTTCAAAGGGCTCTGGCTTAATCGTCAAATCGACAAGTGGAGGCGCACTGCGGTGGATGGGGGCAAATTCTTGGGCTTGAACGGGCTCTCCTTGGTCAACCGGCTCTCCCAGCACATTGAAAATGCGCCCCAGGGTGGGCTGCCCGACCGGCACAGTAATCGGAGCGCCCGTATCCACCACCGGCATGCCCCGCACCAGGCCGTCGGTCGAGGACATGGCCACCGCACGCACGCGGTTATCCCCCAAAAGCTGCTGCACCTCAAAGGTGACGTTAACCTTCAGGCCGCTTTCGGTTGTGCCCTCCACCTTGAGGGCATTGTAGATTTCGGGCAGCTTGCCGCTGGGAAACTCGGCGTCGATCACAGGCCCAATGACCTGAGTGATGTAGCCAACATTGGTGGCAGTAGCGGTGGCAGTAACCATGATTGAGGCTCAGCTCCTTGTGTGCTCAGTTATCGACTCAGCAATGCCGGGTGTAAATCATTATCATCATACAAATAAAGGGATCCCAGTTGCTGCCGCACTTTTGCCTGTCCAGCCTATGGGGGATCCCCGGCAGGGAGGGCTTTTCTTCGCTACCCTAGAGCTAGGTTAGAGAGGGGGATCGCCAGCGATGAGCCACTACGGAGGCCGTACCGCACAGCTCAGCTCCGTTAGGTTGGGAGGACGGCGTTCCCGCCCGCGTCGGGGCCGGGCCCTACAATTGGGGATCCTCGGCTTTTTGCTGGGGCTGGGGGCGATGGGGGCAGCCTGGTGGTACACCATTGGGCCGCGGCAGACGCTTTCCTTGTATTGGCTGACCAGTGCCGACAACTCCATTTACTATGTGCAGCAAGAGCGCACGGTTCGCGCCTTCGACGCTCAGGAAGCCATCCGCCTGGCTCTGGAGGAGCTGATTGCCGGCCCCCGGGATCCCCACCTTACCAGCGCCATTCCACCCCAAACTCAGGTGTTGGATGTGCGGGTGGAAGGTGACGATATTTTTCTCAATTTTTCCCCAGAGTTTACCCAGGGGGGGGGAGCCACGGCAATGATGAGCCGGGTCACGCAGGTGCTCTACACCGCCACCAGCCAAAACCCTGGCGCCCGGGTTTGGATCTCGGTGGAAGGCCGTGCCCTAGAAGTGCTGGGGGGCGAGGGGCTGATCCTGGATCAACCCCTGACACGGGCCTCGTTTGTGCCCGGCTTTCAACTGCCGGCAGAACCTGAGGCGGAGCCGACAACCCCAAAGGACTCGGTCTCGCTGATGCAGTCGCCAAAGCGTCGCCTAGCGATAACGGCCTCTTGAGGCGGAAACCATGAACTGGTTCCAGCGAGTGGGCAGCAGTTTTCTCCTGACCGGTCAGGTGATTCTGCATCTGATGCGGGGTCGTATCCATCGCCGCAACACCCTGGATCAGCTTTCGGCGGTAGGGCTGGAGTCGCTGCTGATTGTTCTGATTACGGCGGTGGTGATCAGCGGCGTTTTCACCATCCAGTTGGCGCGGGAATTCATCAACTTCGGAGCCTCTTCCTTGATTGGGGGGGTTTTGGCAATTGCCCTTGCCCGTGAGCTGACGCCGGTGGTGACGGCGGTGATCTTGGCCGGACGGGTGGGATCCGCCTTTGCCGCCGAGCTGGGCACCATGAAGGTCACGGAGCAGATCGACGCTCTGCTGTTGTTACGCACCGATCCGGTGGATTATCTGGTGATCCCGCGGGTGCTGGCTGCGGGGCTGATGCTGCCGGTGCTCACCATCCTCTCCCTGCTGACGGGGCTGGTGGGGGGGATGATCATCTGCGCTTCGGCCTACAACATCTCTCCTGCAGTGTTTCTCAACTCGGCGCAAACCCTTCTGAGCTCCTGGGATTTGCTCGTCTGTTGTTTTAAGGCGATGGTGTTTGGGTCTTTGATCGCCATTGTCGGCTCCAACTGGGGCCTTTCCACCAGCGGAGGGGCCAAGGGGGTGGGTCGCTCCACCACCGATGCAGTGGTCACGGCGTTGCTGGGCGTGTTTGTTACCAACTTCCTTATTTCTTGGCTGTTGTTTCAGGGGCCGGGGAGCGCCCTCAGCCGCGCGTTGTAGCCACTTCTGCTATCGCGTTGTTTGCGTGAGCGTTGCGGGGCAATAGGGAGAGAGCTAGGATGGGATCCCCTTTCCCTTCAGCGGTGCAGAGCACTTTGCGAGTAGAATTTCAGATTTTCCGACAGTTGCCGCCGGAGCCGCCCCGCTGGCAGTCCTTCTGGCTGGAGACATCCCCTGGCGCCACCATTCTCGATTGCCTCAACCAGATCAAGTGGGAGCAGGATGGCAGCTTGGCCTTCCGCAAAAACTGCCGCAACACCATCTGTGGCAGTTGCGCCATGCGCATCAACGGTAGGGCAGCCTTGGCTTGTGGCCGACATGTGGGCGAAGAGCTGGATCCCCGCAGCCCCCAGCCGCAGCCTATTCGCATCGGCCCTCTGGGAAACCTGCCCGTTCTGCGGGATCTGGTGGTGGATATGCAGCCCTTCTGGAACGATCTCAGCCGGGTGGATCCCTTTGTCAGCACGGCGGGGCGACGCATCCCGGAGCGAGAGTTTTTACAGCTGCCTGCCGAACGGGAGCATCTCAACGCTGCCGGTGGCTGTATTCTCTGCGGAGCCTGCTATTCCGATTGCAATGCCAAAGAGGTGAACCCAGAGTTTGTCGGCCCCCATGCTCTGGCCAGAGCCAACCGCCTCGTCCAAGACAGCCGCGACAGCCAACGGGAACAACGCCTGCAGGCCCAGGATAGCTTGGCTGGTGTCTGGGGCTGTACCCGCTGCTGGAACTGCAACAGCGTCTGCCCGATGGGCGTGGCACCTCTGGATCAAATCACCGAACTCAAACAGGGGATCCTCTCCCGCCATGCAGACAAGACCGCTGCTCTGCCCACCGACCGTTCCCGCCAGCACGCTGTTCGCGCTATTCGGACGGAGTCCTTGCCCATAGCCATCCGCCACCGCAAGACTCTGGTGCAACTGGTGCGCTCCGGTGGTTGGATAGATGAGCGCCGCTTTGCCCTGCAGGTGGTGGGCCGGGATCCCAAAGGGCTGCTCAGCTTGGTGCCTTTGGGTCTGCGCCTGTTGGCCAGGGGCAAATTTCCCTTTCGCTTCCAGCCCTCTGCAGGGGCGGCGACGGTACGGCGGCTTATCGACACAGTTAGGCAGGAAGGAAGGGATCCCCTCTAGGCTCCAGTTTTGAGGTTGTCTTGGCCGGAAATCAATCTGGCACTCAAAATCCGATCCCCCACTTTGATGTGGCGCAGCACCTCCGTTCCCTCTGTAACGTACCCGAACACGGCATAGCGGCCATCCATGAGGTTTAACCCCGCCGGGGTGAGATCCGGCTCAGCCATAAAGATGAAGAACTGAGAAGAGGCGCTGTTGGGATCGTCGGGATAGCGGGCCATGGCCACCGTCCCTTCGGCGGAAAAGGGCAGAGCCGGTTCCACATCCCACAGGCCCATCTGATCAAAAGTCTGGCCGTAGCGGGGCATCACCTCGCCTTTGGCGCGAATCTCCATGGGGATGGTGCGAACCTTGCCCGTGGCCGGATCCACATAGCCATCGGCAGGGCCAGGGGGATCCCCGGCCTGCGCCAGGAAGAAGGTCTCCACCCGGTCAAAGGTCAGGCCATCGTAGAAGCCCCGCTGCACCAGGTCGGCAAAGTTGCCGGCAGTGATGGGGGCGCTGTAGCCATCTAAGGTGATCACCATGCGCCCAGCGGTGGTGTTTAGCTCCACCTCTGCCCGCCCCAAGAGCTGAGGTTTGTCGGCATACTCAGCAGGCACCGTGTAGGGAAAAGCCCCCACCCAGTTGTTTTCGAGGGATCCCAACTCGTCCACTAGACGGTCGTAGGCAGCGCGGGCCTCTTCTTTGCCTTTGGATTTGCGCTCGCTGGCTTGGCCGATCACCTGCAACTGCTCTCGTAGGGCGGCCATCTGTTCAGAAGCCGGGGCCACCCGATCCGGGGGCAAGCCGGCCAGCAGGGAATCTCCATAGCGATCCAAGAGGTGCTCTACCTGGCGCACATCTCCCCGCACCGCTGACCAGCGGTTGTACTTCAGGTCGGTGTCGATTTTGGAGATGGCCTCATCAATTTCCAGCAGCTTCGTTTCCTGAATAGGCAACGCCCGCCGCAACAGGGTACGGGGATCCGTGATGGCATCCCCTTGGGGCAGAGCCAAGGCCGGCATCCCCCAGAGCGCCACCCCGCAGAATAGAGCAGCTACGTAGAGGCCAATCCGGCAAAGGGATCCCCATTGCCAAAATCCTTGGGCACGCTGCGTCATGGTTCCTACCGACTGCAAAACCACTCCTGTCTCAGCCTGACATCCCACCGTCACAGGCGGCAAGCGTTGTCAGACCTCGATTGAGATTTCAACGACTGGCGTGCTCCACCTGGGGGAAAGCCGTTATCGCTACGCAACGCTTTTGCAACCGCGATAGCAAAGACGGAGTTCTCAGAGGGCATGACTACACGGCTCTCCTACCTAGGAACGGTGACCTCGAAACGGATGACCCCGGCTGAGCCAGAACTGCCTCCCCCCACATTCACCACCACCACACCGTTGGGGTTGCTGATGCCCCCACAAGCAGGAGGCACAGCCCCACCCGGCGGAATGAAGGATCCCCCTCCCCCTGTGCTCACCGACAGGCTGCCCGGCACATACTGCAAGCCAGGCGCCAGGGGATCGCACACCACAAAGGTGGAAGCGGGCGAGTCCAGCAGGAAGTAGATGGCAAACTGCACCCGCGCTCCTGGGCGCACCGGCAGGTTGATGGCCCCCTGCAGGAAGGTGCTGGCTCCGCCTGGCCAAGGGATCCCTGGGTTGTCGTTGGGGTCGGTGGGCTCGTCGAAGAATTCGGGG
>NZ_JANSIO010000405.1:0-3572 GCF_047462195.1 Synechococcus sp. R3-13
AGACCCGCGCGGGAAAAACAACACCGGATGCCAACTTTGCCGCAAAATCTCGCCGGTGAGGCTGCGAACCGACCACTCCCAAAAGCTGCCCACATGGGGGGAGGCAGTGGCAATGGCCGTCATGTCTTCATCGGCGGCGGTGGCCAGGATCTCTTTGAGAGGGGATCCCACCCGCACCAGGGTGCGCAGCTGTACGGGCTTCACCTGCTCGCTCAGGGGTTCAAGCACCTGGGCCAGGTCAGCCTCGGCTTTGCGTTGGAGCACCTCCACCGGAGTTCCTTGGTTGCGGCGGGCGCTGGGATCCACCACGTAGAGCAGGGTAAGCGTCTGGCACTGGGAAGTACCGGGCAGCAGGTGGCCGAGATGGTTCAGCAACTGCTGACGCGGCTGCTCAAAGTCAAAGGGCACCAAGAGGCAGCGAAACAGGTGGCGGCTGCGCAAGCGCAATTCTTCCAGGGTAAAGGTAGCCAGCAGCTGGGGGCGCATCACCAATAGAGGGATTTTCAGCTTCGGCAACAGTGCCATGGTGGTGCTGCCGAACAATTTTTCGGCGAGCAGATTGTGGGTGCCCATGCCTGTAATCAGCAGATCGGAGCCATAGGTTTGGATGCCTTTTAGGATTAGATCGGCTGGCCTGCCCGCCTGCACCAGAGCCTCGACTTCCAACCCTGCTGGGATCGGGTTCAGCAGCTTCTGCAACTGGGTCTGCTCTGCCTGGACTTCGGGGGTAATGTCGTCGGGAATGCCGATGTCGTCCTCTTGCCAATCTACGCTGCGGACGAAGGTGACGCGCTCGATGCCATTGCTGTGCAGATCTTCTAGACACTTGCCAAAACGCTGCAGGCCATCTCGGCGGTCGGTGGCAATTAACACGTTTTTAAACATATGTTTTGAGCATTAGGAGAGAGGGTAGCCGGCTCAAGAGCAACGCTTTGGCCCGCAGCGATCCTAAGCTAACACCTTGCGGGGTTGTTCCCAAGGCAGCAGCTCCGGATCCCTCTTCGGCATCGGTTGCTCAGCGGTTGGGATCTGCCAGGTTGCGAAACTGGGTGTACTGGCTTTCGAACAGCAGGCGCACAGTGCCGGTGGGGCCGTTGCGATGTTTGGCAATGATGACCTCGGCAATGCCGCGATCGCTGGTGTTGGGATCGTAGTATTCCGGGCGATAGATCATCATCACCAGATCGGCATCCTGTTCGATGCTGTTGTGAACTAGCAGACCGTTGGCCACGAAGTTGTGGTGGCGGGGCATTTCGACGTCGTAAACCGGCTGAGGCTCCCCCGGCTCGCTGATGAGCACCACCGGATCCCAGATCAGCCCCTCCTGCACTACCACCGCCACCTCTTCCTCCAATTGCAGCTCGTCGAGGGTTTTCCAGCCGTCTGGGGTCAAGAAGGGATGGTTGCCGGTGGCGCGAATGGAAAAGTTGAGGCGGGTCTTCAGAACACAGGTGGGCTGCCGACCACTGCAAAACACTTTCACAGGCTGTTGGGGCACCAAGCGCCCGCGCCCGTTCAAGCTGAGCAGGCGGGGCAGTTCCGCCGCAGCCGGCAGGGCCGCCAGTTGATCCAACCGCCAGATCTTGCCGCGATCCACATCCATCACCTGCGTATCCCCGGCCAGACAGCCCGATTCCCGCAGGTCTGCCAGTTGCGGGCGCTTATCGGAGCGCGACTCGACAGCCCGACTGAGCTGAGACAGCACCAGCACCGGCACCATCAGCTCTTTGGCCATGGCCTTGAGGCCACGGGTAATGCGCGACAGCTCCTGCACCCGGTTGTCAGCAGCGGATCCCTGCATCAGTTGCAGGTAGTCGATCAACACCATCCCCAACGTTCCCCCCTGTTCCGCCTGTAAACGCCGCGCTTTGGAGCGAATTTCTGTAACAGTACAGTCAGGGGTATCGTCGATGAACAGGGGCAGTTGCGACAAAAAACCAATGGCTTGACCCAGGCGCTGCCACTCGTGTTCGCTAATGCGCCCAGAACGCAGACGGCTGCTGTCGATGCGGGCTTCGCTGGCCAAAAGCCGCTGCACCAGTTGCTCCCGAGACATTTCCAGGCTAAAGATAGCGACCGGCTGCTTGGCGTAGGCAGCCACATTTTGGGCAATGTTGAGGGCCAGGCTGGTTTTCCCCATCGAAGGCCGACCGGCCAGGATCAACAAATCGGATCGCTGCAAGCCCTGGGTCAGGTTATCCAGGTCGATGAATTTGGTCGGGATCCCCGGAAGCTGTGCCCCGCTTTGGAACTTCTCTTCCAAGTCCGAGAAGATATTGACCAAAACCTCAGAAGCCGGGATGAGGCTACGCTGCACTCGCTCTTGGGTGAGGCCAAACACCTGCTGCTCGGCTTGATCCATCACCTGAGACAGGGGCTGGCTGGTATCGTAGGCCAAACGAGCCAAGGTATTGCTCACCTGGATCAACTGGCGGCGCATGTATTTATCCATCACCAGGCGGGCATACTGGTCGATGTTGACGCTGCTGACGGTTTGCTCTAGCAGGCGACGGATCGCCCCTGTTCCCCCCACCCGCTCCAGAAGATGATGATCCGCCAACCAAGCAGACACAGTCATCAAGTCGGTGGGTTGGCCTTGGCTGTGCAGTTGGAGGGCAGCCCGGTAAATCTCTTGGTGGGCAGAGATGTAGAACATCTCTGGTCGCAGAAACTCCGCGACCCGCACCAACGCATCCGGATCGAGGAGAATGCCCCCCAGGATTTCCTCCTCGGCTTCAATGTTTTGAGGAGGAAGCCGATCCCCACCCGTTAAGTCGTAATCGCTGATCACCACAAGCCAGGAGTAGGAAAATCAACCCAGCCCTAGGGCAACCGGCCTCTCAGCCAGTCAGCTCCAATCGTCAGGCGGGTCAAGCTCTAGGCTGAGCATACCCGCTTGTTGCCCAAGGCAAAAACCCTACTCACCCCGGGATCCCTCACGGGAACTCAGGGATCCTCGAAGGTGAGTCCTCATTCGGGAGTAACCTGAATGCGCAGCGTAGCGGTAACTTCGGGGTGTAGCTTCACCTGCACGGGATAAACCCCGGTTTTCTTGATCTCCTCGTTGAGCAGAATGTTGCGGCGGTCGATATCTAGACCGCTGGTAGCCAGCACCACCTCAGCAATATCGCTGGTGGTCACCTGCCCAAATAGGAGGTTGTGTTCTCCCACTTTCTTACGGATGACAAAGCGACCGATGGTCTCCAGAGCAGTCTTGTAGTTTTCCGCCCGTTGTTTTTCTGCCAGTTTACGAGCCGCTTCCTGCTCCAGACGCATCTGCTGCTCTTTCAATATGCCAGGGGTAACCCGCACCGCCATCTGCCGTGGGAAGAGGTAGTTGCGAGCATAGCCGGGCTTGACGTTGACAATCTCTCCGGGCTTGCCCAGCCCTGGGATCGCCTGGCGCAGCACAACCTGCATGTTACGTTTCGACATTGGGAAGACACTTCTTTTCTCGACAGCCCTCCATTCTAGAGGCTCAGCAGGTTCATCGTCAGCCCAGAGTGCCATAGCCACCAGCCCGTCGGCATAGGGGATCCCTTCTCAGCTAGAAATCGCAGGAGCCCCGCACT
>NZ_JANSIO010000406.1:0-1776 GCF_047462195.1 Synechococcus sp. R3-13
CCGCTTAGCGGTCGGAGCCGGGTAGTTTACGTTGAAGATTCTCCCCAAATGGCTGCACCGGTTGTTGACTTGTCAAGATATAGTGGTAAAAATCTGCTTATACACAATATGTAGCGTTAAGCCGATGTCCATCTCCTCTGGCTCTTCTTTTGCAGACCGCTTGCGATGGGTGATTGGCGATGAAGCCGTCTATGCGTTTGGGCGACGGGCCGGAATTAGCGATACGGCCTTGCGCAGCTACCTGAAGGGATCCGTGCCCGGCATTGATAAGGCCGTGAAAATTGCCCAAGTGGGCCAAGTCAACCTCAGTTGGCTGATCACAGGGGAGGGATCCCCGCAGTTGGATCCCGACGCGAAAGCAGAGTATGTGTATGTGCCTTTTGTCGATGTGGCCGCCTCTGCCGGAGCGGGGGTGTTGGTGCGCGAAGAATCGATCGAATCGGTGATTGCTTTTGAGCGAAACTGGCTGCGGACGCACTTGAAGGGAAATCCTGCCGAGCTGAGCCTGATTCGGGTGCAGGGGGATAGCATGTCTCCCACCTTGGAGGATGGCGACTGGATCTTTGTGGAGCGGCAAGAGGGTGGAGACCTGGGCTGTGAAGGCATTTACGTCTTTCAGATGGATGGGGATCTGTTGGTCAAACGGCTGCAGCGCCTGCCCGGATCCCAGGTGAAGGTGATCAGCGACAACCCCCGCTTTCCCCCTTTTGTGGCGGATTTGGCGGATCCCATCAACGGCCTAACCCTCATAGGGCGTTATCGAGGTCGCATCAGTTTTGATTAGCCTCCCACAGCAGATGGCGGGAAGTGGCAGTTGGACCGACCGAGAATCCCCTTGGCGAGATCGGGTCGCCGGTTAGGATGGGTCTTGAGGGTTGAGTTGAGAGGAGTTCCTGCTCCTTGCCTGCGCCCATCCAGCCGGAGGTTTGCCTGCAATGGCTCGTTCGTCCCAGCTCCTAACAGTCGCTCTCCATTCCCTAAGCGGGATCCTCTTGGTCAGCAGCGGAATCTGGGTCGGGATGGTGCTTCCCCAGCAGGCCCAACCTCAGCCCCAGCCGGAGACCAACATCTCTCCCACTCAACCCGCTTCTCCCACACCACCGATCCTGCCCACCTTGGCCCCGCCCCAGGCCAATCCTCCGGTGGCCAGCCCAACAGCAGATGCAGATCCAGAGGAAAATCATGAGAGCCCCACGGATCTGGAGGCAGAGATTCGGGAGATCCGCCAGCAGGTGATCCAGCTCTTGATCAGAATTGAGGAATTGGAGTCGCGGCTGCAACGGCTGCGTTCTCAAACAGCCCCTGAGCCTGTCAGGGAATCTTCCACTGCTGCCGAGATCGTCCCAGGAGAAGAAAGCACCCCAGCCCCGACCAAAACGCCGACCTCTTTTCAGGTGGGAACCCAAACCATCAGCCTGCCGGGCGATTTGCTGTTCGATTTTGACAAAGCCGAGATTCGACCTGAAGCAGCGGCGCTGTTGGCCCAGGTGGCAAAATCCTTGGAGGCCATGCCCGGCGCTCGCGTTCAAGTGAATGGCCACACCGATAACATCGGGCCCTTAAACTACAACTTGGCCCTTTCTCTGCGCCGCGCCAATGCGGTTAAGGACTATTTGACGAAGCTGCTGCCGGAAGGCCATCCCATCAGTTGGACAACCTCTGGCTTTGGTCCCACCTTGCCCGTTGCCGATAACGACACAGAAGCCGGACGGCAGCGGAACCGCCGCGTGGATTTGGTCATCGCTCCCTAGGTTGTGTTGATCTTTCATTTGAGCC
>NZ_JANSIO010000407.1:0-1800 GCF_047462195.1 Synechococcus sp. R3-13
GTAGTCGGCAAAGACCACTGCCCCCACCGGGTCGAAAATGGGAAAGCGCAATTCGGCGGTTGCGGTGGCAAAGCTGCGACCGGAACCGATACCCCCCTCGAAAAAGCCCCGCACCGAGTTGCCGCCACCAATAGCAAAAGCATCGTAGGGAGCCAAGTCGCCGATGGTCGTGCCCGCCCGCACATCAAAGGCCAATACCTGCGGTCGCTCGCTGCGGGTTTCAAACAGGTTGACGGGAATGAACTGGCTGTAGCCGGCCTCGAGGCGGTTGGCATTCAAGCCATTTTGAAACAGACGTACCGACTGTTCTGTGGAGATGCGAAAGACCGAGCCCTGGCTGGGGCTGTTGGGGTTGTCGCGGGCGTCGTTGATGAGGCCGAGGCGCAGGGTGGTGTAGCTGTCTTGGCCGCTCTCGCTGAAGGTAATCGGGTTGCCCAGCACATCGAAGCGCTGCTGCTCCCCGTTGCTGTTGCGAGCTTCTACAAATTGGATGCGGGTGCCCAAGCTGGCCCGCCAATTGCCCCCAATCGGGCGAGAGAAAGTCACCCCGCCACCAAGACGGTTGATGCGCACGGGATCCCCGTTGGGCAGGGTGAATCCCTCATTGAAGACAAAGCTAGAACTTTGCTGGTTGGAGATGTTGACGTTGTAGGAGGTGGGGATCTCCAGCGTGGCAATCCGCGGGTCGGTGAAGTTTAAGTCGAAGAGGGTTTCGTTGGTGCCCACCTGCACGTTGAAGCTGGCACTTTGGTTGTTGCCGCCCAAGTTTTGTTCGGAGACGTTGAGGCCGGCGAAGACCCCTGTGGCGGAGCTAACGCCGATGGTGCCGCCCAAGGTACCGGTGCGACGTTCTTCCACGTTCACCACCACCACCACCTTGTCGGGATCCTGGCCGGGGTTGAGCCCCACATTCACATCTTGAAACAGGTTGAGATTAAAAACCGCCTGCAGGTCTTCCTGGATTTGGTTGCGGTTAAACACATCCCCCGGCTTGGACTTCAACTCGCGGGTGATGATGAAGTCACGGGTTTTGGTGTTGCCCTGAACGCGAATATCCTCGATCACCCCTTCGGCGATTTCCAGGGTGATGGTGCCGTCTTCAGAGGAGCGCACATCCGTCACTTTGGCCAGCACGTAACCCTTATCGGCGTACCACTGCTCGATCTCGGCCACCGCCGATTGCAGCTCGCCGAAGTTGAGCACCCGCCCTTCCTGGTCGGCAAAGGCGGCCCGCAGCACTTCCGGATCCAGAACGTTCGCCCCTTCTGTGCGCACTGCTTTGAGAATGGGGTTGGGCTTGACCTCAAAGGTGACCCGCACTCCCAAGGGTGTATCGGAAGGCACCGCCCGCACATCGGCAAACAAACCGGTGGCAAACACGGCATTGATGTCTTCCCGCAATTGAGAGCGGGTGGAAACCTCGCCGGCGCGGGTGCGGATGACGCTGTAAACCCGGTTGATCAGCTCCGGATCTTCAGTGCCCTCAACCACTACCTCCGCTACCAACACTTCTGGCTCGCCGGCAGTGGGGGGTGGGGTGGGGGAGGGCTGGGCGGGGGTGTCGCCACCGGTGCGCAGGTCGAGGGTGCCGGGCTGAGGAACCGATTGCGCCCAAGCCGGGGATCCCATCAGCAGAGCGCTACGGGACGCTTCAGCAAACGCAAAAGCGGTGCAGAGCACCATCCCGCGGGTGAGCGCTGAAGTTAGCCAAGGGCGAAGTTGCCTGGAACGATTCATGGGGATCCCTCGCACACCAAAAAGCAAGATTGCAGAGCATGACTCTAGTCAATAATAAGCTCA
>NZ_JANSIO010000408.1:0-5217 GCF_047462195.1 Synechococcus sp. R3-13
CCGATGCGTGCCTTTGGTGAGGACAGCCGCCATCAAGTGGCTCACCCCCGCCTGTTGCGGCCGCTCTGCCCGGCTACCACCGCGGAAAAAACAGTGGGCAGCCAAGATCTCCACCGTTGGGTTCTGGCCCAGCAACAGCGTGATGCCATTGGCCAAAAGGACGCGCTGTAAACGGCCACGTTGGGTGGCAAGCAGAGCAGAGTTCATGCAGGCAAGGGATCCCGTCCAAAATCCGAAAATCAAGAGTCCGGAGCGCCAAGGCGGCGCTCACCGACAGGCCAGTTGCAGCTCCGAGGCCATTGCTGGATCGAGGGCAGTCGGCTTGAGAACGGTGACCACATAAGCCTCCGGAGACAAGTACTGCTGGGCCAATTCCCGGATCTGAGCCGGGGTAAAAGATTGCAACAGCTCCAGGTACTCTTGAATGCGTTGCACCCCGCCCAGCGTCTCGTAGTAGCCATAGATGCCCGCCAATTGACTGGGAGACTCGGCGGAGAACAGGAACTCATGGGTGAGCATACGCCGGGTGCGATCCAACTCCGCTTGGCCGATGCCATCCTGCTGCAGCTTTTCGATCTCGTGCAGAATCGTCGCCTCCACCCGCGCCACATCCTCCGGCTCCAGCTGAGCGCCGATACAAAACAGTCCCCCCTCCTTCAACACCAGCGAAGAACAGCCAATGGCCCTCACCCAGCCCCGCTGTTCCCGCAGCAGATGCACCAGCCGCGAAGTACGGCCATCTCCCAGCACAGAAGCCAACATCTCCAGGCCACAGGCTTGTTGCCAATCGTCAATGCCAACGGTAGGCCAGGCCAATTTCAGACGGGCTTGCTCCAAGCGGGCATGGTCGCTCTCCCGGCGCAGGATCCCTTGGGGACGAGGCTGGGGCGGGATGGGGGGGCTGGCCGGTGCTGGCCCAGCAGCAGAGCTGCCAAACTGCTCCTCCACCAAGGCCAACGCCCGCTCGGGATCGATGCCACCCGTCACCACCACCGTCATGGATTCAGGCCGATACCAAGCGCGGTGGTAAGCGCGCATCACCTCAGGGGTCAGTTGCATCAAGCTTTCCGGTGTGCCCAACACCGGTCGTCCATAGGGATGCTCCCCATAGGCGGTCTGCATCAAAAGCTGATAGGCCGTGTAATCAGGGTTGTCGGCGGCGCGGCGAATTTCCTCCAGAACCACCTGCCGCTCCCGCTCAAACTCTGGATCCGGGATCCCGGCCCGCAAAACCACCTCTGCCAGGTAGGGCAGGGTATCCGCCAGGTCAGCAGCAGCCACCGTAATGTAGTAATGGGTGTAGTCTTGGCCGGTGGCAGCATTGGTAACTCCTCCCCGTCCTTCCACGGCCCAATCCAGCTCACCAGGAGCCAGCCGCTCGCTACCCTTAAACACCATGTGTTCCAGAAAATGGGATAGGCCCAGCCACTCCGGCGGCTCATGACGTCCACCTGTCCGTACCCAGACGTCAACGGTTACAGAATCGGCAATGGGGATGGGATGAACGATAACGCCTAGCCCGTTGCTCAGTCGGTGGGTGTAGGCGGGCAAAAGACGAGGAGAGCGGTTCAAAATTCTTAACTGATGGAGAACAGTCTTAATTGTAGATGGAGAGGGGCTCCGGGAAATAGTATCTGAGACTACTTTTCTCGGCCTTCTCTCCCCACCTTGCAGATCCCAACCCCTTTTGTGGTAGAGGGAGAACCTAGGTACCTTGGGCTGCTCCCTGTCCAGACATCCCCCTAAGGCTCATTGCGCAGATCCGGGGATCCCTGCCAAGCCAGACTGGGGGATCCCTCGCTTGCCAGATTGTCCTCCACCTGAAATCCAGGGGGCCACTCTTGGCTGTCTCGAACCCGCTGCACCACCTCTTGGGGCAGCACGACCCCCAACTGCCGGGCAGCCATGGCCACCACATCCCCCCGGTCGATCAAGCCAGCAATGGCGCCGGTGGGCGTGAAAACCAAAATGCGGCGCGGTTCCGCCTGGCGCATCATCTGAATCACCTGGGGAATGGGGGTCTCTTCTCGTACCCCCTGCAGTTGCTCCATCGGCTTGAGAATAGCCTTGAGGGTGAGGCAATCCCACTGGCTGCGCTCGATGTCGTTGAGCAGTTCTGGCCTGACCAACCCGCGATAACGGCCATCTTCCTCGGCAAAATAAACCTCCGCTGGCTGAGTTGGAGCTTCCGGCCTGAGAGAAGAAGGCACCAGATAGCGATCCACAAACTCCCGCAGGCTCATGTTCGCATCCAAAACCCGAAACTGGCGGGTCATCACATCGGCAGCTTTCAGGCGGGCCAGCACCTGCTGCAGTTGCGCGTACTGGCTGTAGCGGCGGGCGGTGTTCAAAATAAACAGCCCGATCAACCCCAGCCACAGGCCATTCAGGCTGCCGGCAAACACCACCAGCAACCCCAGCCCCAGCAGGCCAAAGCCGACAAATTGCCCGGCCCGAGCTGCCCAAATCATGCCCTGTTGTCGATCCCCCGTCCAACCCCAGATGGCCGCCTTGAGCATTTGCCCCCCATCCAGAGGCAAGCCCGGCAGCAGGTTAAACAGGGCAATCGTCAGGTTGATGGCAGCCAAGCTGGCAAGGGTTGAGGCCAGCATCGACTCCGGCACAGCCCAAGCCCGGGCCACGCTGAAGAAAACAAACAGACCCAAGCTGAGGAGAGGGCCTGCCACCGCCACGCAAAAAGCCCCAAGGGGGCGGGGAACTTCCCGCTCAATCGCCGCCATACCCCCAAAAATAAATAGGGTTATCGAGTTAACCCGTACCCCATAGGCGCGGGCCACCAAGCTGTGGGCCAACTCATGGGCCAGCAGAGAAAGAAACAACCCCATCGCCGTCAACACCCCGTAGGAGAGCACCAGCAGGAGGGCCGCCGGGAACCAGGTGTAGTCGATGAAAAAGGGGATCCCCCACAAGCTACCGATGCGCAGGCGACTGGTCATGACGATACAACTCCTTACACAGCTCTCACTGGGGAGAAGGCCCAGGAAGGTGCCGTTGAAGACGACAAGCAGCCCCTCAACTTGGGATCCCTCTCCTCCAGTGTAGCCCCTCTGCCGGGCCTTCCGTTCCCTTGCGGCTCCCCCGGCAGACAGCGGGCCTGCCCTATCCCTAGAGGCTCTTAAAGATCTTCTCAGAGCACAACACTACCTACAACACCAGACCCCCGAAGATTGTGATAACGTGGTTGGGCATTGGGTCGGCGGGGCCAACCAGCACTCAAAAGTTGGAACGACCGAGCTTTAGCAGGGGAGCTTTGCAGGAGGGGTGTGGCTATGGTGTGGACTTCGTCCCACTCAGGCGAACAGAGCGAAGAAGTGCAGGGACTTGATCCCGCCCAGACGATGGGAGCCGCGCCTCCAGGCGAGTTTCCGGCCACAGCCCCGGCGGCCAGCCCGGTGTTCTACCGCACCTACAGCCGTCGCCGCCCAGATGGCAGCCGCGAGACTTGGAGCGAGGTTTGCGATCGCACCTTGGCCGATATTGCCCGGTTGGGGCGCTTCACCCCTCAGGAGCGGCAGTTGGTAGAACGTCTGCAGCGGCAGTTGAAGGCGTTGATCTCCGGTCGAGCCTTGTGGGTGATGGGCACCGACTGGATCCAGAAGCCGGAAAACTTCTCCGGTGCCTACAACTGCACCAGTTTGGCGGTGGTGGACTGGCGGGCCTTTGGCCTGATGATGGATCTGGCCATGATGGGCTGCGGCACAGGAGCGGTGCTGGAACCCCAATTCATCAACCGCTTGCCTCCCATCCTCAACCGCCTTCAGGTTCACGTCAAGGGATCCATCGGCGCCACCCCTCCCGAAGAGCGGCAGGAACACACCCGCATCCACCGGCAGGGATCCCAGGTGCACATCCAGGTGGGGGACAGTCGCCGCGGCTGGGTGGAGTCCTACCAAGCGCTGCTGGAGCTGGCCTCGGATCCCGGCTTTGGCGGTCAGGTGGACGTGACGGTAGATTTGAGCGATATCCGCCCTGCCGGCGAGAGGCTGAAGGGATTTGGGGGCGTAGCCAACCCCATTAAGCTGCCCGGCTTGTACGAGCGCTGTGCCGCCATCCTCAACAGGGCAGTAGGGCGGCAGTTGAACTCCGTGGAATGCTGCCTGCTCATCGACGAGGCGGCGGTGGTGGTGGTGGCGGGAAACATTCGTCGTAGCGCTGGCATTCGTCAGTTTGCTGCCGACGACCAGCTGGGATCCACCGCTAAAGACAACCTCTGGCAGCAGGACGAAAACGGCAACTGGAGAATTGACCCCGAGCGAGATGCCCTGCGCATGGCCAACCACACGCGGGTGTTTCACCGCAAGCCGACGCGGGAAGAATGTGTTGAGGCCGTGCGGAAGCAGTTTTACTCAGGCGAGGGGGCCATCCAGTGGGCCGGGGAAGCCGTAGCACGGGCCAATTGCGACCTTATCCCACCCGACCTAAAACCCGACTTTCTCAAAGCCTATGAGGCAGGAACGGCCCGAGAATGGCTAAAGGGACGGGATCCCTCCCTAGGGGAAGAGGAACTTCAGGATCGCCTGTGGCGCTATGGGCTGAATCCCTGCGTGACAGCCGATACCTGGGTGCACACGGGCGATGGGCCGCGCCAGGTGAGAGACCTGATTGGGAAGCAGCACAGCACCTATGTCAATGGAGAACTATTCAGTACCACACCGGAGGGGTTCTTCTACTCCGGTACCAAGCCTGTGCTGAAGCTTTTGACCAAGGAAGGGTTCTCTCTGCGGCTGACAGGCAACCATCGGGTTCTCAAAGTCACCGCTCAAACCCAAAAGGCACAATACACCGAGTGGGTACCGGCAGAAAGCCTACAACCGGGCGACCGCATCCTGCTGCACAACCATCGCGATCTCACCCCGTGGGATGGGGCGGGTACCTGGGAAGAAGGCTGGCTTTTGGGGAATTTGCTGGGTGACGGTAGCCTTACGGCAACCCCGTGGAACGACACGGCTTTATTACGCTATTGGCAAGATACCCAAGCCGAAATGAGCCAGTATGCGATTCAGCTTTTGCAAACGGCAGTGGGTTACGAGCCCCGCCAGCCAGAGGCATATCACTATGCGCAGCTTGGGTTGCGGGTTATCGGCTCCAGGGGGTTGGCAAAACTGGCGGCCCAGTTCGGCATGAGGCCCGGACAAAAGCAGATGACAGAGGCGCTCGAAGCCACCAGCTTCCAGTTTCATCGAGGCTTCTTGTGCG
>NZ_JANSIO010000409.1:0-2922 GCF_047462195.1 Synechococcus sp. R3-13
CCGCTTAGCGGTCGGAGCCGGGTAGTTTACGGCGCCAACAAAACTGGCCAGTTTGTGCGTATCCTCAATTTGATGCGGGAGCACATCCCAGAAGCCGACTCTGCCAGAGCCGCCTTTGCCCGCTTTTGGACTGCTGAGTACTTGGCCAGCGCCGATCCCGCAGATGGAATTGAATTTTTCCAGACCCGGCTGCGCCCCCTCTTCGAGACCAACTATTTCCGCCCCATTGGTGAGAGCGGTAACCCTGTTGACTTTTTCCCGGTGCTGGATTTTCCCTTCGTGCTTCTGTTTGGGCTGGAATTTTTGCTGCGCACGGTGGCCATCAGCCGTCGCTACACCGGCGTCAATTGGCTGGATGCCATGCTCTGGCGTTGGTACGATGTGCTGCTGCTGCTGCCCTTTTGGCGCTGGCTGCGGGTGATCCCCGTCACCATCCGGCTGGGACAAGCGCAGTTGCTGGATCTGGAGCGGGTACGCGCCCAGGTGAGCCAGGGCTTTGTTACCAACTTCGCCGAGGATCTGACGGAAGTCATTGTCGTGCGGGTGATCAACCAAATCCAGGTATCCATTCAGCGGGGATCCCTGCCCCTGCTGCCGGCAGCGCGTACCCAGCGCGACTACATTGATATCAACAACACCAACGAGCTGGAGGCGATTGCCAACCTGGTTTTTCGCATTGTTCTCTACCGCGTTTTGCCCCAGGTGCAACCGGAATTGCAACAACTGCTCCGCTACAACCTGGATGGCCTGCTCAAGCAGTTGCCTGCCATGCAAACTCTAGAACAGCTTCCCGGCCTGGGATCCCTGCCTGGCCAACTGACGGAGCGCCTGGCCAACGAGCTGACCACCACCACCTACAAAACCCTGACGGGCAGTTTCGAGGATCCCGTCGGCTCCAAGCTGGCAGCGCAACTGATGCAGCGGTTTGGTGAGGTCTTGGCACGGGAACTCAGCCAGGAGCATGCTTCGGAAGAAATTCGCTCTCTCCTGCAAGACTTGCTGGAAGAGATCAAGATCAACTACGTCGAGCGGCTATCCCACGAGGATCTGGAGGAGGTGATGGAGCAAACCCGCCAGCTTCGGCAAAAGGCCCAGCAACTGGAGAAAGACCGCCGCCGATAGAGTTCGGGGGATTGGTTGACGAGGTTTCGCCAGTTCAGTAGGATAATGGTTCCAAGTCGGGCGAGTGGCGAAACTGGTAGACGCACCGCACTCAAAATGCGGCGGGAAACCGTGTCGGTTCGAATCCGACCTTGCCCATGCTCCTCAAATCTGTAGGGCTCGCCGCTTTCTGTGTTTGGTAGGTTGATCCGTCTTGCCTCTTCTCACAGGGGTTTGGTGATAGAACCAGCCAAGCCCTTCTGGAGCAGGGTGCCAGCGGGACGGAGTCCTTAGATAGGGCAGCCAGAATCGGGCTCATCCTGCATCCTAGAGATGAAGCTCTAGCCGCTAAACTGGGGAATCATGGATGCAACTTTGGAATCTTTCTTTGCCTCTGCCACCCGAATTGGGCTAGGTCTGGCAGGCTTGCTGGCTATGCTCACCCTGCTGGCCTGGATCCGCAATTGGCCCTTGAAGTTTTCCCTGGTGGGCTACACAGCGTTTGCGCTGGTTTTAACGGCGGGATGTTTTGCCCTCAGCTTGGGGCCCATCTTTCGCTCCCGCATTCCCGGTGCTGCCCCCTACACCACCGTCTATGACCAAGGGGCGGATCGAGCGGTTATTGCTGTCAGCCCGGATATCACCCCAGAGCAACTGATCCTCACCCTGAAGCAGGCGGCCAGCGATTTGGGATCCCCGGGACGCTTCTCCACCGGTTCGCCGGTGTTCACCTTGCGGGCCCGCACCGTCATCCATCCCGAGCCGGGAGTTTCCGAGCCGTTGCTCTTGGGCACGCTGCAACAGCCGTTGGGAAAGCGCCTGCGCACCCCAGAAGAACAACAGCAGCAGCAGATCCATCTGGAGGAAGAGGCCTTTGCCCGGCTGCGGAAGTTGGCCCAGGGTCAGGCTTCTGCCGCCTTGTCTGCAGAGGGAGCGGAAGAGCCAACCACCGGGATCCCACTTGCCCAGTCTTGAGCGCTGAGCCAGCGGCGCAGATCCTGTCCCACCCGGTCGGGGATCTCCCAGGGAAAGAGATGAGCCACGTTGGGATAGACAATGCAGGTGCAGTGGGGCAGGGCGCGGGCTGTGGCCAGGCTGCTGTTGGCGGTGATGTGGCGATCCCGCTCGCCGGCCATAAGCAGTACCGGGATGCGAATTCGGTGCAGATCTCCCTCGCGGTTGTAGCCCCGTTGCAAAGCGGCGCGCAGAGCTTGGCGAGCCTGGGGGGAGGTGTGCAGATAGGCGGGCAAGGCCATGTGCGCCAAATACCGATAGGCCGTTGGGGTCTGTTGCTGCATCAGGTAGTGGTAAAGGGAGCGACGGCCAAAGGTCTCGATGTTCCATTCCCAGCCGGGCCAAACCCAGTTGAGCAGAGAGGCAATGCCGGTGTTGACCTGATCCCAAAAATCGGTGGGGGGATGGTTGCTGCGGGGGCAGGCGGCACTGGCCACCAAAACCAAGCCTTTTACCCGCTGCGGCAGACGCAAAGCCAACTCCAGGGCCAGGATCCCGCCCAAGGACCAGCCCAGAACCAGACACTCCTGCCAGCCCAGGCGATCCAGCAGCCGCTCCAAGTCCTCTAGGTGATCCTGCATCTCAAAGGGATCCGTCACCTGGGAATGCCCGTAGCCACGCAGATCTGGCGCCACACAGGGGTGGATCCCCGCCACTGCCTCTGCAAATACCGCCATGCAGTCGGCATTGCCCGGATGGCCGTGGAGCATCAAGATTGGGAGGGAGGGGATCCCTTCTCCCCAAGTACGATAGTGGAGCTGCAGGCCCATCGCTTGACATTCTCCCTGCCCTAAATGGCAAGGATTC
>NZ_JANSIO010000410.1:0-5505 GCF_047462195.1 Synechococcus sp. R3-13
GGAGGACATTCAGGAAGAAAAGCCCTTTTTCTCCTTGGATACGTCTTTCGATTTCTCAATGCTGGGATCCATCGACATTCGCGACAAGGCAGTGTTCTCCCGGCAATTTGCTGCCTTGATCAACGCCGGCGTGTCGATGGTGCGCTCTCTCACCATCATGGAGGAGCAAACCGGCAACCCCAAACTCAAAAAGTACCTGCGGGCTATCCGAGCGGAGGTGGAGGCGGGGAAAAACCTCTCCGACTCCATCCGCCCTTATCCCGACGCCTTCGACGGCCTCTACTGCAGCATGGTGCAGGCGGGGGAGGTGGGCGGCGTGCTGGACGAAGTGCTCAACCGCCTGGCCAAGCTGCTGGAGGACATGGATCGCCTGCAGAAGCAGATCAAGTCAGCCATGACCTACCCGGTGGTGGTGACGATCTTGGCTGTCTTGATTTTCTTGGGCATGGTGCTGTTCATCTTGCCCACGTTTGAGAGCATCTACAACGACTTGGGTGGGGAGCTGCCCGCCTTTACCCAGTTTTTCATCAACATCAGCAAGTTCCTGCGCACGCCCCAGTACAGCTTGGGGCTGGTGGGCTTTCTATGGGCCGTCTATTTTGCTTTCCGGCGCTTTTACCGCACCCCTGCCGGCAAGGAGACCATCGACGCGCTGGCCCTCAAGCTCCCTATCTTCGGGGATCTGATCCAGAAGTCGGCGGTGGCTCGCTTCTGCCGCACCTTTGGCGCTCTCACCCGCTCCGGGGTGCCGGTGCTGACTTCCTTGGAAATTGTGCGCGACACCTCCGGCAACCAGGTGGTGGCCAACGCCATTGACGCCGCCCGCCAATCCATCTCAGAGGGAGGGCAGATTGCCCCTGCTCTGGGCAAGGCCAAGGTCTTCCCAGTCATGGCCATTCAGATGATCAGCGTGGGGGAAGAGACAGGGGAGCTGGACGCGATGCTGATGAAGACGGCGGATTTCTACGAGCTGGAGGTGGAGGAGGCGGTACGCGCCCTGACCAGCTTGATCGAGCCGTTGATGATCGTGATCCTGGGGGGTATGGTGGGCTGCATTATCGTGGCCATGTACCTGCCCATGTTCAACGTGTTCGAGTTGGTGAAGTAGTGGATTGGGCTGACCCTTGAACCCCCAGGGCGGCCAGGGCACAGGGTAGGAGCAACAAAGGAGAGGGATCCCATGCTGAGGCGATGGTTAGCGGCCCTGGTGCTGTTGTTGGGGGTGGGGCTGGCAGTTTTGCTTTCCGAACAGCCGACGGGATCCCTGGCGGGACGGGTGGAGCTGCCGGCAGGGGTAGCTCTGGAGAGCGTCCGGGTGATCGCCGCCGGCCCGGCCACGCGCAGCGCCAGCTTGGCCTCAGATGGCGAATATCGCTTGGATCGATTGCCTGTTGGGGAATACCAGGTGACGGTGCAGGGATCCGGCCTGGAAACGGTGGGCAGCCAGGGATCCGTTCTGGTGCGGGAGGGGGCAACGGTTCGGATCCCCACCTTGCGCCCTCAGCTTGTCCCCCCCGGTCTCTATCTCTACAGCACCAGCCAGGTGTTTACGACCGCAGAACCGGCGCGGCTGCAGTGGCGGGCCACCAGCCTGGGCTCGGTGCAGCTCAGCCTCTATCGCTTTTCCCTGACAGAGCTGCAGGGATCCCCTCTCTTGCGGGATTTGGCGGATGCCGGCTATGGATCCTTGGATCCGGCTCTGTATCCCACCCTGCGGCGGGAGCTTGTGCGCAGTTGGCAGCAGCCGGTGCCACGACGAGCGGGAGAGGGGTGGACAGCCCAAACCTTGGAGCTGGGGATCCTGCCGCCGGGGGCCTACTGGGTGGAGGCGGAGGGCCGGGAGCCGCTGAATGCGGCTGCACCCTTGCCCCGTTCAGACCATTGGTTTTTGGTGAGCGATCTCGGCCTCATCCAGAAGCAGGATGCCAGCCAGTTGGTGGTGCAGGCGGTGCACCTGCGGGAGCTGCGTCCCCTGGCCGGGATCCAGATCCAAGTTTTCGGGGAGTGGGGGGATCCCCTGACGGCCACCACCGATGCAGAGGGGCTGGCCCGCTTTGGCCTGCCGGCGAGAGAGGGTTCTTCCCTGGTGGTCTATGGCCGCAGTGCCGACAGCACATTACAGGCTTTGTCCCGCAGCTATGCCTATGGCTGGAACCAGACCCACCGGATCTACGCCTACACCGATCGTCCCCTCTACCGCCCTGGCCAAACCGTCTATTTCCGCGCCCTGGTGCGAGAGCAAACCCGCCTCACGCCGCCCCCCCCAGGACAAGCAGTGCAACTGACCCTTACGGCCCCCAACGGGGATGTATTGAGCGAACAAACCCTGGCCACCAATGCTTTTGGCAGTGTCCATGGGGAGTTTCAACTGCCAGAAGAAGCGTCCCTGGGCAGCTACGGCCTGGAGTGGCAGGTGTCAGGGCCGCAGGGATCCAGCGGCGAATACACCTCTTTTCAGGTGGAAACCTACCGCAAGCCGGAGTTTGAGGTGGCGGTGGTGCCCGACCGACCTTGGCTGGTGCGGGGGGGATCCCTGAAGGTGCAGGTGGAGGCCGAGTATCTTTTCGGCGCGCCGGTGGCCGCTGCCCAGCTCCGCTACCGAGTTTACAGCAGCCCCGACTGGAGCCTGCGCTATGGGCTGTTGCCCCGTTCTGCCGAGGAAGACTATTTCGCCGACGACCTGGGAGAGGAGCAGGGCTACTACGGCGGCTACGGCCAGTTGGTGGCGGAAGGGGAAGGGGTGACGGATGCCCAAGGGCGGGCGGAGTTTCGCCTGGATCGCCTGCTGCAGGATCTCAACTGGGAAGAAGACAGCTACTGGGGCCCCCAAGAGGTGCAGCAGTTGCGCATCGAGGTGGAGGTGACCGATATCAGCCGCCGGACGGTAACAGGATCGGCGCGGGCCTGGGTCACGGCTGGCGAATTTGCCCTCTTTGCCGAGGCCGACCGCCACCTGCCCGCTCCGGGGGATACCCTCACCTACCGGCTGCAAGCCCGCGATTACGATGGCCGCCCCGTCAGCGCCACCGGAGAGCTGAGCCTGGAGCGCTGGCGCTGGGATCCCAAGAGCAACACCTACCAACGGCAAGGTACCCTGCTGCGGCAGCCTTTTCAGATTGTCAACGGGGAAGGCAGCCTCGACCTCCACCTGCCCGCCGACCTGGAGCCGGGAGACTACCGGGTGCGGTTGACGGCATGGGATCCCCGCCGTCAAAGTGCTCCGCACCGCTGGCGCGAACGGGTGCAGGAGGTGGACTATCTCTGGGTGGTGGAGCCGGGCAGCCCCCTACAAAGTTGGGGATCCCTGCCCAGCCTGGAAGTGGTGGCGGATCGGCAGATCTACCAGGTGGGGGAGGAGGCCCAGATCCTGATAGTCTCACCGCTGCCGGATGTGGCGGTGCTGGTGGGCATTGAGGGATCCCGGCTGCACCAGGTGCAGGTGCTGCGTCTCCAGGGGCATACGGCCACGCTGCGGCTGCCCATCCGCGGCGACTATCGTCCCAACCTCTACGTCACTGCCACTGCCATCGGCCCAGAGCGGCGGCTGTACCGAAGCGAGGCCCTGCTGCGGGTCTCCCCCTTGGATCGCTTTTTGCAGGTGGAGCTGCAAACCGATAAACCCACCTATCGACCGGGCGAGACCGCCCAAATCCAAATCCGCACCCGCGATGCCCAAGGGCAGCCGGTGAGCGCCGAGGTGGGCCTAGGGATTGTGGACAATGCCCTCTACCTATTGCGACCCGACTTCACCCTGGATATTCGCCGCTTCTTCTATGGGCGCCAGTACAACCAAGTTACCACCACTACCTCTTTCCCTCAGCAATATCCCGGCGGTGCTGACAAGCTGGCCGGCCAAGTGCGGGAAGACTTTCGCGATACCGCCGCCTGGTTCCCGGATCTGGTCACCAATGCCGATGGCCTGGCTCAGGTGCAGGTGCGCTGGCCCGACAACCTGACCACCTGGCGCTTGACCGCCCGCGCCGCCACTGCCGACACCCAGGTGGGATCCGCTCTTGCCACAGTCTCGGTTAGCAAAGACCTGTTGGTGCGCTTGGCCGCTCCCCGCTTTTTCCGGGTGGGGGATCAGCTCACCTTGGCGGCCATTGTGCAAAACCGCACGGGTCAAGCCCAAGCGGTGGAGGTGCGGCTGGAAGTTCCTGTTCCTGCCGGTGGGATCTTGAAATTGCAAGGCCCGGAACGACAACGCCTCACCGTGCCGGCCCAAGGAGCGGGGCGGGTGGAATGGCCTCTCCAGGTTCTGGGGGCCGGAGATACCTCTCTGCGGGTCTGGGCGGAAGGGAATGGGCTGAAAGATGCGTTGCAACTGCGGATCCCCAGCCAGCCCTTTGGGGCGGCGCATCGCTTCTCCCAAGTGGGCCAACTGGGAACCCCGTCTGGCTTGCGTGAAGGGGAGTCTGGCAGTCTGGAGTTGCCGCTGGATTGGCCCGCCACCTGGGTGCCGGGATCCCGGCAGCTTCACCTGGAACTGGCCGCTAGCCCGGCAGCAACCCTGCTGGGGCCGCTGGATTACCTGGTGGAGTTCCCCTACGGCTGCACCGAGCAAACCCTGAGTCGCTTCTTGCCCGCCCTAGCCGTCGCCCAAGTCAGCGAGCAGTTGGGCTTGAACCTGCGCTCTCAAACCCTGGAGCGGCTGCCTCGAGTGCTTCGATCCGGCTTGCAGCGGCTGGAGGGATCCCAGAACTACGATGGGGGCTGGGGCTGGTGGGCCCATGACCGGAGCAACCCCTATCTGACCGGATACATCCTGCAGGGATATCATCTTGCCCAAGCTGCTGGCTATGCCCTCAAAGAGTGGCGGGTGCGGCAGGCCTTGGACTATCTGGCCGCTCAACTGGCCCAGCCACAAGCCCTCTCCCCGGATCTGCAGGCTTTTGTCGCCTACAGCCTGGCCCTCTGGGATCCCGCCTTGGTGACTGCCGACCTGCCGCCGCCGGAGCGGCTCTCCACCTTTGGCCTGGCCTACCGAGGGCTGGCCGCCCTGCAACTGGGCCAAGGGAACACTGCCCAGGCGGATCTGGATCAGGCCCTGCAACGGCGGCAGCAGGATCCCCAAGGGCGCTGGTTTATCCCGGCTGCCTCTTCCTTGGCAACCCACGAGCGCTCCACCTACGACGACATGGAGGTGGCCGGCCCGCTTTTGCAATTGGCCGTTCGCTTGCAGGATGACCGGGCTGCCCAGATTGCCGAGGCCCTTCTCCAGCAGCGGCAAAACAACCGCTGGCGCACCACCAAAGCCACCGCCGATGCTCTCCTCGGCCTATCTGCCTACTACCAGGCCCAGCAGCAGCAGCTTCCCAGCCCCGGCGAGGTGCGGGTGTTGGATGGGACAACCGGATCCCTTCTCGGTCGCTGGCAGGCCGGCGCTGGGGATCCCCGCTATGGGCTGGATTGGGCTGACGCAGAAGTGGGGAACCTGAGCAGCCTGCGCCTGGAAAAGTCCGGCCCCGGCCCCCTTTACTACAGCTTGAGGGGAGAAGCCTTCGT